>JALYXI010000429.1 GCA_030947245.1 Acidobacteriota bacterium | reverse complement strand
CGAAAGCATCACTGCGTCCAAAGCTTCGATCCGCTTTGTCAGGAATCCGCGGCCTACCCGTACCGCGACGCCAAGAGCGGCGAAACCGGCGATTCCCCAACCGGTTATCGATTGCAGCACCCCGATGAATTGCACCAGAGCCGCGGCTGTGTAGTGAATGCCGGGCTCGTCTCCGCCCATCCAGCCACGGTGCACCATGTCGAACGTAAGTAACTGCCACGGAATGCAGAGCACGGCGATTACGGGCACGGGCAGCCAGAAGGCCGGTTTCTTCAAGATGGAGAAGTTGCGGGTTAACAAGATGGCAAAGGGCGGAACCATCGCCAGTGCCCACCCGTTGCCCTTAGTGAGAATTGCGCAGGACGCGAGCAGGGCGAACCACAAGCTATCCTGCCATCTGCCGGAATCGAGAAATCTGGTGAAATAGACAGCCGCCCAAAGGCTTGTCAGCAGCAATAGAGATTCCGCCATTTCCTGATCGGCGTACATCTGAATCACGGGAAGGCACACCAGCGCGGCGGCTGCCAGCACGCCTCCAAAGATCCCAAAACGCTTCGCTGCTAGAGAGTAGGTTGCAAATGCCGCGAACGTAGTGGTAAGCGCCAACTCCATCAAGATGGAAGCACGGGAGCTGGAAAAGATGAGCATCCACAACGCTTGGATTACGTACAGCAGGGGAGGCCAGTGGCCAAAAGCTACTTTGGGGTATCGGCTGTAGTAATCCTGAGCGAATTTAATCGGATGCTCGTAATTTCCACTAAGAAGAAAATCGTGGACCATCCGTGCGGTTACATAGTGGGCCGGTTCATCCGGATAATCAGCGAACTCACTCCGGTAAGCGCCGCTTAGATACTGGAGCAAGATCACAAGAGCGAACAGCCCTGCAAATACCGCCGCCCGCCGCCATGTAATCCGCCGCGCAGGCGCAATTGCCCGGCTAGCCGGCCTACGCTCCCCCGCTGAGTACAACAATTCCCGAGTCTCCACGCTCATTCACTTGCTCTTTTCAGCGTAGTTCATTCGAGCCTTAGAAAGTGGAGTACCGGAATGCCGTTACTATTCTTAATGATTTTGAGGCTGACTACAACCCTTTCACCACCATAGCCCGGTAGCTGGCCGGCGGCGCCGCCGCGGACGTAGCGCTCAGATTGCAGAGCCGCACGGCCACTGTGTCCACCGCACTCACCCGCATCATTCCGAGGATTGAACCGGGAAGCGCGGCAGGCCAACCCGTGGCGACTGCATCCCCCGGAACTGCTCCCACAGCGGCTACGGTGAGATCAGAGCTGCATGAACCCGGAGCGAGGGTTCCAAAATTTAAATTCGCCGTGCCCACCAGGTAAGTGGGGATCAGCGTCGTGTCCACCGCCACCGTGCTCTGTTGGCCCGAATCCACCAGAAGCATTCCGGTTCCCGCTGAGATCAATTTTCCCGAAAGGTAGGCGCGGACATCGCGGCCACCATTCGCATCCCAACTGTTGCCGACGGCAGTCCACATAAAGACAGGAAGAGAATTCACAGGAAAATTCGCGATTCCACTCACGGTGGAGCATCCGCCGGAACACGAAACACCCAAGTTGCTTCCCACACTGACCGTACCGCTTGCCGTTACGTAGAAATACGCTGTGCCGGATCCCGATAGCAAAGTAACGCTGGAACTGGAAGCTACGGAAATCACGGTGGTGCCGAAGCGAACGTTGCACGGTGAGGCGGAAGAGCAACCCGCCCCGATGGTCAACGTATTCCCGCTGGTGTACGTCACGCCGATGACACCGGAAAGGCTGGCCGGACCATTGCCTGTACCGGCAACGGCGCCACCGGGCGATTGGGGCTGCCACAGCCCGCCGGCTTGGCTCCAGGTCAGAACCTGGCCATCGGTCGCGGTTGCCGAAGAAACCGGTTTGTTCTGTATACGGGTTACCGTGGCGTTTGTGACTAAGCCGAACAGATCTCCGCCGGTGTTGCTGCTCGCGCCAGAACTGCCGCCCGCAACCGTGCCCGGCTCCCAATCCAGATTTGCTGCGTTCCACCGGAGCACCTGCCCGTCCATCGGAGCCGCGCTCGACACCGGTTTGCCTTGCAATCCGGTCACTTGAAAGCTTTGCGGCGGCCCGGAAAGATCGCCTCCGGCCGCGGTCCAACCGGCTTGCGAGCCGTTGGTGCTCAGGAGCTGGCCTGCGTTGTTCGTATAGCCGGGCAGGCCCACGCCAGCGCCCTGTGGGGTCCACGTGTTGGCGGCCGTGCAGCCGTACATGTTCTGGCCCGCCGCGGCGTCGGTTTTGAAAAACGCTTCACCCAGGCCGCACGCGGCAGGAAGAGCGGTTCCCGTCTTGAAGGGCTTGGTAACGCCCGCTCTCGAAAAATCGACGCTTTTCGATTGCGTTTTCAGATCGACCTGAGTTGTCTGCCCCAGCGCCTCCCCGTGGAAGCAGCAGATGCCTGCCGCGGTCAGAACACACGTCTGAAATGTGAATAGTAGTCGTCTCATGGCTCCTTGTTCCAGGCCTCCCGTTGCAAGGCGGAAATTCATGGCCCGACCAAATGCTACGCCCTCGACTTACGCTGCTTTTCCTAAACTATTGAATTGATTCAGCAACTGTGCTGTGACTCAATTCGGCGAGCCGCGTTTTTGCGTCAAAATCGACCGGTAGCTCTTCAGCAGGCGCGCGGTGATGGTTTGCATATCCCAATAGGCTGCGACCTCCGCTCTCGCTCGCTCTGCAATCGCCGCTCCGCCTGATGGATCCGCGAAGAGCTGGAGCACTTTGGCCGCGAAATCCGCTGGATCGTCACTGAGATAGCAGAATTCGCCATCGCGTCTGGCCAGGCCCTCGGCTCCAATGTAGGTGGAGACCACGGGAATGCCGCTCGCGAACGCTTCCAGCAGCTTGACGCGAACGCCGGACCCGCTCTGAATTGGGCAAACAAAGACTGCGGCCTGCGCCAGCAGCGCGCCGATATCGTCCACGAAGCCGAGCATCTCCAGTGCGCGCAGCGGGTCGTGGTAGGCGTGGCGGGGCAGCGGATCGCTACCCGCTACCAGCAGCTTCGCCTGTGGGCACCGCTCCACGATTCTTGGTAGAACCAACCTGGTAAACCACTCTAAAGCAACCTGATTCGGCACATGCCGGAAGCTGCCCAGAAACAGCATCGTAAACGGCTGCCGGGGTCCTCCGGGATACGGGTATTCCGCCGTGGCGATGCCCGCCCGTAAGCCTTCCTGAACCCGTCCGTTCAAAGTGGGCAGGAAGCCCTCCAGGTATTCCCGGTTTTCCCGTGTACAGACCTGTATGCCGTCCAGCGGCGGCAGCATCCGCAACTCGTACCGGATGGCTCTCAGATACTCCCAGCGAGCTTTCACTCGGTCCAGCGTGCCCTTCGTAAACTGGAGACCACGGGCTACGGATTGGAAGTAGATATCGTGCTCAAACAGGATGCACGCGATCCGCCGGTATCGTTCCGCATACTGGCCCAGGGCCGTGTATTCCAACTGGACCACATCGACTTGCTTCTGAAAGATGAGCCGGTCGATGAGCCAGGCAACGTCCCGGTTTCCGAATTCGTAAACCGCATTTGGAATCGTCGACCCCAGATTCGGCTCCTGCGCTCCGCCTCGAACAAAGAGCGCCGCCGAAGCGCAAATCCGCTTCAGTTCCTCATTCGCCGCGCGCTGGTGCTCATAATCCAGCATGACGAGGGCATGCACTTCGGTGAGCTTGGCCAGCTCCCGCAACGTGGAATGCATAAACACGCCGCCTCCGTGGGTGGGCGGACACACAGGGTAAGGAGAAACAAACAGAACCGCGGGCCGCTCCGGCGTGACGGATGGGGTGTTGAAGCGGTCACGAAAATGTCCGCCGCGGGGCCGTTCAAACGCCTCGGTATCGGAGACGGAAGCCAAACGGTGAGCCCGCCATCGCGACTTCAGCGCTGCCCGCAAGTGCAGGACAGCCCGCGCAAACCCGCCCAAGGTGGCCCGCCCCGGCTCTTCCCCGAAAGCCACGCTCAGCAGGGAGCCCAGAAAGGTAAACAGAAAGTGGTTCCCGAGGCGGCGCCATTCGTGAATGTTCTTCCAGCAAAACAGAATGAAGTTTTTCTTCAACACGTTCTGGATATATGCATTGCGGAAGGTCTTACCGATAGTGCCCCTGTGCTCGTGATACACGATGCTGGCCGGCTGGTACAGCACCTTCCAGCCGCGCTTCCAGGCCAGGTAGCCGAGATCGGTATCTTCCAGGTAAAAGGGCGCAAACAGCTCATCGAAACCGCCCAGATCCAGAAATTTCTTCCGGTCGAACGCGCAGGACCCGCCGCCGCCATAGAAACACGGGAACAGCGCGTCAACCTCAGGGTCCTCGCGATGACTGACGCGGAGCGCTCCATCCTGCCACCAGCCTTCCGTCAGCCCGGTTTCTTCCCGCCGTTTATTGGGGTCGCTGAGAAAAATCTGGCATGACACTGCGAAAACCTGCGGATCCGTGAACCCCTGCAGCAATGGCGCGAGAAAGCCCGGGTCCACCCGCATGTCACTGTTCAGCAGAACGACGATGTCATTCTTCGCCGCCCGGAATCCCGCGTTCGAACCGCCGCCGAAACCGAGATTACGCTCAAGACCGAGCACGCGCACTAAGGGAAAATTTTGCCGAACGAACTCCGCGCTCCCGTCGTGCGACCCGTTATCCACCACCAGGATCTCGTTCGAAGGATTGCCGGCCATGGCTTCCGTCACGGAGGGCAGATATTTCGCGAGCAGGTCGCGGCCGTTCCAGTTCGGGATCACAACCGTGGCCGAAGCGGTAGAAGGCATGGAGCTTTCAGGCTGGATACGCCGGCCCCGGATTCGCCATAGCAGGTCCAAGGTTGCGATTCCGACCACGGCGGCGAGTAGAAGAAACGGGGACAGCAGCAGAAGCGGAAGCGCCCGCAGGAGGCGTTTCAGAAACTCCATGTTTTCGGGTGGTCCGCAACCAGCTTCAATCGTTTACCGGCCCGCACCAGAAAGGATCGCCGCAAAGCGGCAAGCTGCCCCTGCGCCCGCGCCAGTTCGGCGGACAGGCTCTGCGCCCACAGAGTGCGTTCCTTGACCGTATTTTCAGCAGCGTCCAGCAGTTCGACGCAATGCACCAGTTCGGCTTCCCGCGCTGTCATGCGGCGCTCAATTTCAAGTCCCCATTCGGTTTTCGCGCGGCTGGTTTGTTCCAGTTCCGCCATTCGTTCCTCATAAGCCACCGCTATCGCACTGAAGCGCGCATGGTCGCGATCCGCCTCGCCCTGCAACTCTAAGACGCGCTGGCCCTGAATCTTCATTTCCGCCTGCTGTTCGAGCGTCCAGCGATTGCGCTCTTCCATTTCGAGTTGCAGTGCGCGGTGCAAGTGCAGCAGCGTTTCGTATTCCTGATTGCGCGCGCCAAGCTCGGCCCGGGACTTTTCAATCCACATGGTCTTAAGATCCACTTCACCCCGTAGAAGGTGAATGTGGCGTTCCCGGTCCCGAAGCAGATTCGATACGGCCGGCACCCAGAAGAAAGTTCCGATCTCTCCCGGAGGTTCGAAGGCGCAGACCGCGACAAAAAAGTGCGCTTCTTCGATTTCAGCCCGGCTGTCAGCGATCACGATTTCAGCTTTACCCGGCTCATCCACCGGAGCAAACAGAACTCCGGAAGAGTGATTCTGAATCAAAATCGTTACATGCGGGAAGACGGCCCGCAGCTCGCCGCGAAATTCCTGGAATTCGAATTCGTGAACGTGGAACGGGTTTCGCCCCGTTTCGCCCCGGGACTCCTCATAGTAGGGCTTGTTAGGGGTTGAGATCAGAAACCTGCCGTGTGGCCCGAGCACGTTTCGCGCGCCGTGGAGCAGCCCGCGCCAGTTCTCCAGATGCTCGATCACTTCGAAGGCGGTGATCAGATCGAATGGTCCCGCGGGCGGGCGGGCGGCGTCACCCGGTTCGAACCGGAGATTGGTCTGTGCGTAATGCGCACGCGCGTACTCCACTGCTTCGCTCGACAAATCGATTCCTGTCACGCTTTGGGCTACAGGCGCCATCAAGGAAGCGCCGTAACCGGCGCCGCAGCCCAGGTCCAGAACGCGCGCACCGCCGGCGAAACGTTTCGCAAAGGCGTATCGCGAAAGGTGCTCATTGAACAGATCGGCCTCCACCTGCCCGGGTATGACGCGTTCGCCCGTGAATTCCGCCGCTTCGTTAGGCAACGGCTTCCACTCCCAAGCGCGCGTTGACTTCCACGCGGCAAGGCAGATGCTGATACCCGTATACCTGGGCGTCGCTGTTGGCCATCTGCAACGTGACCGCGTTATCGATCCAGTCGCACATCTGGTAGCTCACCAGCGAGCCATCCGCAATCGCCGGGGAGAATGAGAACGAACTGGCATACAGTTCCGGCATGTCCAGGTGAAAATCGACGGTGTAGATATCGCCCGGGCGCATGGGGGACAGCTGGTATTCTTCCCGGCTGGTATTCGTTCCGGCGAAATCGATACCCAGATGGTTCCTCATCATGAATCCCACAATCGGCATCTTCAGGTAAGCGTTCGCGCGGACGCTAATGCGCACCACGGCTTTGCTGTTCGGGTGCAGCAGCGCCAGAGGTCCGCCTTGCGGGTCTGCCAGCGTGATCCCAATCACTTCAGCCCGGCCATCCCCGTACCGGTGATCGATGTTGGGAATTGTTTCGATCACTTCAGCCGGACGCGTGACGGCATCAGCCCATTGCGGACCGGGCTGAGAGGCTTTTAAGGCAAGGTAGGCGGTGTCTTTCTCCACCATCGCGGCCAAATATCTCTCCACCACGCGATCCGTGTTCCCGATGTCGACGATGCGCCCGCCTTCCAACCACATCGTCCGATCGCCGATCGCTTTCACATCCCCCGCGGCGTGCGAAACGAACAGGATCGTGATTCCCCGCTCGCGCAGTTCATGCACTTTGCGCATGCAGCGGTGGCGGAAGTACAAATCTCCCACCGCGAGCGCCTCGTCAACCAGCAAGACTTCCGGATCCACGTTAATGGCCACCGCGAAGGCAAGCCGCACTACCATACCGCTGGAATAGGTCTTCACCGGCTGATGGATGAAATCGCCGATTTCCGCAAACTCTTCAATTTCCCGGTATCGCTGATCGATCTGCCGGGTCGAAAGCCCTAGGATGGAGCCGTTCAGGTACACATTATCGCGGCCACTGAACTCCGGATTGAAACCCGCGCCCAGTTCCAGGAGCGCCGATACTCGCCCGTTCACCTCCACCGTTCCAGCCGAGGGCCGCAGGATGCCTGCCACCATTTGGAGCAGCGTGCTTTTTCCGGAGCCGTTCTGCCCCACAATGCAGAACGTTTCCCCGCGCTTGATCTCGAAACTGATATCGCGCAGCGCCCAGAAGTCCTGGTGAAAGCTCATGCGCTGGAGCGTCAGCAATTCCTTGAGACGGTCGCCCGGATTCCCATAGATGGAATAGCTCTTCGAAACCCGGTCGAATTCAACAGCATTCACTGCCTTTCAGTCTATCTACTTGTCGCCGCGCTGTTTCAAAGCGCCGCCAGAACTTCTTCGGCGTGGCCTTCCGGTTTCACCTTGGGGAAGATTTTGGCGATTCTGCCTTCTTCGTCGATCAGAAAGGTGGTGCGCTCGATGCCCATCACCTTCTTGCCGTACATATTCTTCTCTTTCACGACGCCGAAGGCTTCGGCCACCTGCTTATCCACATCGCACAAAAGCGTGAACTCCAGGCCGAACTTCTCTTTGAACTTGGTTTGGGCTTTAGGGGTATCGGGCGAGATGCCAACCACGTCCGCACCCTTCTCCGCGATCTTCTTGTAAGCGCCGCTGAACTCTTGCGCTTCGATGGTGCAGCCCGGCGTGTCCGCCCGAGGGTAGAAAAATACCACCAGCTTGTGGCCTTTGTGTTTGTCCAGATCGAACTCCGCGCCGGTATCGGTCTGGAGATGAATCCCGGGAGCTGGGTCTCCTTCTTTCGGCATTGCCATCAGCCTAGCCTCGCTTTGATCAAATCGCCTACTGTGTTCGGGTTTGCCTGGCCGCGGGATGCCTTCATCACCTGGCCCACTAAGAACCCGGCAACGGCCGTCTTCCCGGCCCGGAACTGTTCCACCTGCTTTGGATTCGCGGCTAACACGTCGTCCACGATTCTTTCGAGCGCGCCCGAATCGCTGATCTGCTTCAAGCCGTCGCGCTCCATGATGAAGGCGGCGGATTCGCCGCTCTCGAACATCTTGGGGAAGATTTCCTTCGCCAGCTTGCCCGAAATTTCGCCTTTCTTCACCAGGGCCACCAGTTCGCCCAGAGCGGCGGCCGAAACGGGTGAGGCGGTGATGTCCAGGCCTTTCAGCGCGCCCAGCAAGTCGCCCATAACCCAGTTTGCGGTGGCTTTCGGGTCGCCTGAAACTTCGGCGGCTTTCTCGAAATAGGCGCTCAGCGCCCGGGTGGAAGTAAGGGTTTGGGCGTCGGAGTCACGTAGACCGTATTCGCCGGTCAATCGCTCGCGCTTCGCTTGCGGCAACTCCGGGAGAGCGCCGCGAACGTCAGACTGCCACTCTTCACTGATCCGTAGCGGCACTAAGTCCGGCTCCGGGAAATAACGGTAGTCGTGCGCATCTTCCTTGCTGCGCATTCCGACCGTGACACCCTCGGCCGAATTGAAAAGCCGCGTTTCCTGGTGGATGGTTCCTCCCGCTTCCACGATTGCCACCTGGCGGGCGATTTCATAATGGACAGCCTGCTTCAAAAAGCGGAACGAATTCAGATTTTTAACCTCCGCGCGGGTGCCGAACCGTTCCGCGCCGCGCAGCATGACGGAGATGTTGGCATCGCAGCGCAGGTGCCCCTTCTCCATGTCGCACGTAGACGATCCTACAAACTGAATCACCTGCTTCAGTTCGCTCAAGTAGGCATGCGCCTCGTCGGCGGATCGCATATCGGGCTCGCTCACGATCTCAATCAGCGGCATGCCACAGCGGTTCAAATCCACGTAGGAGTACTTATCCGAATCGCGAAAGCCCTCATGGACGCTCTTTCCGGCGTCGTCTTCCATGTGGACGCGCGTCACGCCGATGCGCTTCGAAACGCCGTTCAGATTGATATCGAGGTAACCGTGCTCGGCGAGGGGCTGATCGTACTGCGAAATCTGGTAGCCTTTCGGCAAATCCGGATAGAAGTAATTCTTCCGGGCAAACACCGACACCGGATTGACGCGGCAGTGGAGCGAAATTGCGGCCCGCATCGCGAGATCGACGGCGCGTCTGCTGAGCACCGGCAAGGCCCCGGGCAGGCCCAGGCACACCGGGCAGACGTTGGTGTTCGGAGGCGCGCCGAAGCTGGTTGGGCAGCTACAAAAGATTTTGGTTTCAGTCGCCAGTTGGACGTGAACTTCCAATCCGATTACGGGCTGATATTTGGCAATCGCCTCCGGGGAGGCAAGAATTGCTTCCTGCACTAGCATCAGTTCCAGTGTAGACGGTCGTGTTAAGACGCATCCGCCTATACAAAAGTTCCTTCTTTCTGATAAGCTTTTCAAATCCGAGTTGTACAGTTTGACCGCTTCAGAGGAGAAAGAGGAAAATCTATGAGCCTTGTTAGCTCGATCCGAATTGCGCTGCTGACTTTAGCTGCGCTCGTCTGTGTTTCCAGCCTTTCGTTCGCCCAATCCGATCTGGGATCCATCGCCGGATACGTAAAGGATCCAACGGGCGCTACGATTCCAAACGCAAACGTAGTAGTGAAGAATGAGGCTTCCGGCGTGGAACGCCAGGCGAAGACCAACGATTCCGGCTACTACACCATCACAAATATTCAACCCGGTGTCTACTCAGTAACAGCGGACGCCGCTGGCTTCAAGAAATACGAAGCGCTGAACAACAAGCTGGACCCCAGTTCCAGTCTCCTGGTGGACGCCACCCTGACCGTAGGCGCCGCGTCGGAGACGGTCGAAGTCTCCGCGACGGCTGCGCCCCTTCAGACAGAATCTTCGTCCGTCCAAAAGCTAATTTCCCGCCAGCAGATCGATTCTATTGAGCTGAATGGCCGTAACCCAATACTTCTTGCGCAGTTGCAGCCGGGTGTCCGGGGCGGTTCGCTTGCCGGCTTCACCTTCAGTTTGACCAGCGGTCCTTCGAATATCAACGGCTCCCGCACGCCGGAAAATCTTGTCACCTTTGATGGCGCTCCCGCGGTACGTACCCGGTCCAACGGTACCAGCGTCGGCGTAGCAGACGTGGACTCGACGCAGGAGATGCAGGTTTTAACCGCGGACTACGCAGCCGAATACGGCCGGTCCTCCGGTGGTCAAATCCGGATCATCAGCAAGACGGGCGGCCAGCAGTTCCATGGCGCCCTATATGAATATTTTCGGAACAACGATTTGAACGCGAATAGCTGGTCGCGGAACACCAACCCCGCAACCGGTTTCGCACAGCCGCAGCACTACAATCAGTTCGGCTACAACATCGGTGGTCCGTTTTACATCCCCGGAAAGCTGAACAAAGATAAGAACAAGTACTTCTGGTATTGGGGTCAGGAGTGGGTGAAATACCACACCGTCGATCTGGCTTCCCAAAGCGTGCCCACGGCGCTGATGCGCACGGGCAATTTCAGTGAGTTGCTGGACCCTAACAATGCGTTTTACAAAGGCGGCGCCAAGATTTACGACCCCGACACTTGCCCTGTTGCCGGAGCGGCAACCTGTGTCGCTTTTCCCAATAACGTGATTCCGGCGAGCCGGTTGAGCCCCAACGGCCTCGCTTTGCTGCGGGCCTTTCCAACACCGAACTTGGCGAATTTCATCAACGGCAGACAGAATTGGTTCGCCACGGGAGTTCACACCTTCGATCAGCGCAAGGATACTCTCTCGGCGGACATCAACATCACTGACAGTCAGCGGTTCCAGTTCCGACGACAGAATTTTGCGCTTCTTGAGTACCAGCCTCTTGACGGAGGATCGGATCGCGTTCCCAAATTTTTTAACCGGCCGAACCAGACGAACTCTCTGACTTATATCTGGGCAGTCAGTCCGACTGTGGTGAATCAAGTCCTGCTAACGGCCAGCTTGGATGACGTGTACATTCCGGTCGACCTCAGCAGCGGTCTTTACGATCGCACGCAGTACGGTATCAACTATCCATATCTGTTCCCGGGCGGCAAGCAGGTCCCGAACCGCATTCCCAATGTGGCCCTGTCAGGCGGTTTCTATGAGCTGAACGGCGGTCCCTACCCGTCGCACTCCGCCGGCCCGATCTACGACGCTTCCGACAGCTTGACCTGGATCAAAGGAAACCACACGATGAAGTTCGGTTTCCTGTACGAGAAGTCCGGAGAAAACGACTTCGACCAGATCAACGTGGCGGGCGTCCCCGGCGGTACCAGCAACCAGAACGGACGTTTCGCGTTCAGCGATTCCCGTACCGGGGCTAATGCCACTTCGGGTGTGGGCGTTGCGAATGCAGCCTTGGGGCTCTTCGACATCTACGCCGAGATCGGACCGCGCTCTTACACCATCTATCGAGGCAGCATGTACGAATGGTTTGCGCAGGATTCCTGGAAGGTGAACCAGAAGCTTCACATCGACTATGGCGTGCGGCACACCATCACGATTCCTTATCATGCGCTGTGGGGCAATGAAGACGTGTTCGACCGGCGTTTTTACGATCCGGCCAAGGCCGTGAAGCAGGATCCGAAGACCGGTTATATTATTCCCGGCTCCGGCGATCAGTACAACGGCCTTGTGATTCCGGGCAGCGGTATTCCGTCTTCGGCGAAAGGGCGCGTCAATGCGTTTGACCAGGGGGATTTCAGCCGCTTGTTCCACAACCTGCCTAACTACTACTCGCAGATTCACTACGGCCAGTTCCAGCCGCGTGTAGGTCTCGCGTATCAGGTCTCGCAGAAAACCGTCATTCGGGCCGGAATCGGCCGCTTCTTTACTCGATTGGGCGTAAGCGATTCCGTATTCCTGGGCGGCAATCCTCCATTTCAGCCGATTGCGTCTGTGTCGAATGGCATTGCAGACAACCCCGGCGGCGGATCGGCCAACCTATTCCCTTTCGCGGCGACCACTCAGAGCTTGCACTTTAACAACCCGGAAGCCTGGAACTGGAACTTCACTGTACAGCGTGAGTTGTTCTGGAACACCGTTCTCGAGGTGGCTTACGTTGGCCGCCGCGGGCTACACCTCCAGGAGGAAAGCGATATCAATCAATTGCCCGAGGGAACCCTCACGAATCCCGCAAACGCTGGCATCAATCCCGATACTCTGCGGCCCTTCAAGGGCTACGGTGTAATCCGCGAGACCGATAACGTCGCCAGCTCCCGATATAACTCGTTCCAGTTGAATTGGACCCGCCGCTTCACCAGAGGTTCGAGCTTCGGCGTGGCGTACACGCTTTCAAAGAGCATGGATAACGGCTCCAACCAGCGGGATATCATTCCCGATGCTTACGACCGGAGCTTTCTCTGGGGTCCTTCCGAGTTCGATAACCGGCATACCGTCGTGATCAATTACATCTACGAACTGCCGTTCTTCCGCGGCCAGAACACGCTTCCGGGAAAGTTGCTCGGAGGCTGGTCGATCAGCGGAGTTACCCAGTTCCAGACGGGTACTCCGTGCACGGTCGGAACGGGCAATGATTTTGCCGGTGTCGGTTCTCTCGGCAGCATGTGCGGGATCGGGCAGTCCTGGGTGGTAAATGGCAGCCCCACGTATTCCGGTAAATTCGCGGCGAATGGCGCCGCCGACCCGAACCAGTGGTTCACCACCACGAATACAGATGGTTCGCCCATCTTCACCAGACCTGCCGCAGGCACGTTCAACAAGCAGCGTGTTCGCGACTTGCTCTACAGCCCCGGCTTCCAGAACTGGAACTTATATCTGTTCAAAACGTTCCCCATCACGGAGCGCACGGGCTTGCAATTTCGTGCCGATGCATTCAACTTTGTCAATCACCCGAACTGGAGCGGCGTAGACTTCAACCCGACCAGCGGTACTTTCGGAAAAGTTACGAGTAAGAACAGCGAGCGCAACCTGCAACTTTCGCTGCGTCTTTTCTTCTAAACGTTCGCAACCGGCGCGGCGCAAAAGGCCCACTTCGCTTCGGCGGGGTGGGCCTTTTTCATTAGCCTACCTGGACTAAACCGTATTTTCGCTGCCAGTGGTCGCGGATGTAGGCGGCTGCAGTGGACAGATCTTCGCGGGAAGGCGGGTTGGCGACGAAGTCCGTGGCTTCGCGGCGTGCGATTTCCAGGATGTCGCGGTCGCGCAGAATACTTGCGATCTTCAGCGCCGGGAGGCCGGATTGTTTGGTGCCGAAGAATTCGCCGGGACCGCGCAGCTTCAGGTCCATTTCGGCGATTTCGAACCCGTCGTTCGTATCCACCATCGTGCGGATGCGCTCTTTGGCGGTGTCGCCGAGCTTCTCTGTTATCAGGAGGCAGAAGCTTTGCTCCGCGCCGCGCCCCACCCGTCCACGAAGCTGGTGCAACTGGGCGAGGCCGAAACGTTCCGCCTGCTCGATCACCATCACAGTTGCATTGGGGACATCGACACCGACTTCGACCACTGTGGTGGAAACCAGGATTTTGGTTTCGCCCGATTTGAAGGCGGCCATCACCGCTTCTTTTTGGGCCGGGGGCATGCGGCCGTGCAGCAGGGCTACGCGCGTGCCGGGAAAGACTTCGCGCGAGAGATGATCGTGCATGCTTTGGGCGGCTTTGGTGGCCTGGGTTTCCGAGTCTGCGATCACGGGATACACCACGTAAGCCTGGCGGCCGGTATCGATCTGCTGTTTGACGAAGCTCCATACGCGCTCAATCTCCTCGGCATTGTGGTGTTTGGTGACAATCGGCTTGCGTCCGGGCGGCAGTTCGTCGATCACTGAAACGTCGAGATCGCCGTAAAGAGTCATGGCGAGAGTGCGGGGGATGGGAGTCGCGGTCATGACCAGGACGTCCGGGGCGAGGCCTTTGCGCGTCAGCTCGAAGCGCTGCATGACGCCGAAACGGTGCTGCTCATCGATGACAATCAGGCCAAGGTTTTGGAATTCGACATCCTTTTCAATGAGCGCGTGGGTGCCGATAGCGACTTGGATCATTCCGGCCGCGAGGGCGCGTTTGAAAACGGCTTTATCTTTGCTGGAGCCGGTGAGCAGGTTGACTTGGTAGCCAAGCTTGCGGAAGAGCGGTTCGAGGGAGACATAGTGCTGTGTGGCGAGAATCTCCGTGGGCGCGAGCACGGCGGCCTGGTATTTGTTTTCAACCGCAATCACCATCGCTTCGGCGGCGACGATGGTCTTGCCGCTGCCGACGTCGCCATGGAGCAGGCGGTTCATGGGGCTGGGGGCGGCCATGTCGCCGGCAATTTCCCGAAGGACGTTGACTTGGGCGCGGGTGGGCTTGAAGGGAAGCAGCGTCTTGATCCGTTCGCGGATGCGCTCATTGCGTTCGAAGGCGATGCCGGGTACCAGGCGGGCTTTCCCTTTCTTCAGCGCCAGACCGCATTCGAGCCAGAAGAATTCTTCCAGAATAAGGCGGAAATGCGCGGGGGAGCGGGCTGCATTGAGGAGGCGGAGGTCGGATTCCGGCGGGGGGAAATGAATGGCGCGGATTGCGGAATCGAGATCGAGGAGCTTCAATTTGTAGCGAAGCGCTTCAGGGAGGCAATCCTCCATGGGGGCAAGCTGGACGAGAACGTTGTGGACCACGGTGCGGAGCACGCGCGTGTTCACCTTGCCGGCGGATTCATAAATGGGCACCACACGCCCGGTGTGCAGCGCGGAATCGGACTCTTCGTCCCCGGAGAGGGATTCCAGTTCGGGGTGCATGATCTGGAGGGCGCCGCGGTAGGAATCGAATTCGACTTTGCCGAAGAGGGCGAATTTCATGCCCGGGAGGAGCTTATCGGCAAGATAGGCGCCGTGGAACCACTTACCCACTACGATGGACCGGGAACTGTCGGTGAACTCGGCTTCAAACAAGCCCAGGTTACGGCGGCGGAAACCGGACACTTTGGTGGAACGGACTTCGGCCAGAACAGTGGCCATCTCTCCGGGGGCTAGCTGCGCGATGGTTTTGACATTGCTGCGGTCTTCGTAGCGGAACGGCGGGTAATGGAGAAGATCTTCGACTGTGCGGAGTCCTTTTGCTTCGAGCATGGCGGCGCGGGCCGGACCGACGCCTTTCAGATACATCAGAGGGGACTCAAGCGGTAGGGACAACTTCTAGCTGTAGTGTACAATGCCGCCATGCGATTGTTGGGCTGTTTCGTTGGGCTGTGCTGCGCACAGACGGTTGCGCAGGAACTGAAATTGGGGCTGGTCGGGACCGATACTTCCCATGCGATCGCGTTTACGAAGATCCTGAACGATCCTGCTTCGCCCGATTATCTACCGGGTGCGCGGGTGACCGCGGCTTATAAAGGCGGAAGTAAAGACATTCCGCAAAGCGCCAATCGCGTAAACGGGTACGCGGAGGAGCTGCGGACGAAGTGGCAGGTCCAGTTCTATTCCGATGTGGGGCAACTGGCAAAGCGGGTGGATGGCGTGCTGCTGACCAGCCTGGACGGGCGGGTTCATCTGGAGCAGGCCAAGGCGGTGATTGCGGCGGGCAAGCCGCTGTTTATCGACAAGCCGCTGGCGTCGACGCTGGCCGATGCGCGGGAGATTGCGCGGCTGGCAAAGGCGGCGGGTGTGCCCTGGTTTAGCGCGTCGAGTCTGAGGTATGGGGAACTGGGGACGACAATGAAGTTCGAGGACGCGCGGGGCGTGGCGACTTGGGGACCGGGTCCGCTGGAGGCGCATCACGAGCTGGAATTGGCTTGGTATGCGATTCATCCGATTGAGTTGTTGTACACGCTGATGGGGCCGGGATGCGAGGAGGTGTCGCGGCTGAGCGGCAAGGACGACGACCTGATTGCGGGCCGGTGGAAGGACGGGCGGATTGGGACGGTGCGGGCGTTGCGGCCTTACGGGACATACGGAGCGGTGGTCTACCGGGAGAAAAGCGTGGTGGAAAGTAAGCCGAAGACGGTTGAGGGCTACCGGCCGCTGCTTGTCGAGATTGTGAAGTTCTTCGAAACGAAGCAGCCGCCGGTGAGCAATGAGGAGACGCTTGAGATCTTTGCGTTTATGGACGCGGCGCAGCGCAGCAAGGCGGCGGGCGGGGCCGTGACTAAGCTGCGTTAGCCGTAACTTTGTTAGGCCATGACTTTGTAAGCCATAACTTTGTTAAGCCATAACCTGGATTCCGGCGTCCACGAAGAGGATGTTTCCGGTTACGCCGCGGGCTAGATCGCTCGCGAGGAAGACAGCGGTATCGGCGACTTCGGCGGGGTCGGTATTGCGGCGGAGGGGCGCTTTCGCGGCAACCGAGCTTAGCATGGAAGAAAAATCTTTGATGCCGCGAGCGGAAGTGGTTTTGACGGCGCCGGCGCTGATCGCGTTGACGCGGATGTTCTGGGGACCCAGGTCGCTGGCCAAGTACCGCATGGTGGCTTCGAGAGCCGCTTTGGCTACGCCCATCACATTGTAATTGGGGAGGACGCGGGTGGAGCCGAGATAAGTGAGAGTGATCAGGGCGCCGCCGTTGGGCATCTTCGGGGTGACGGCGCGGGCGACGGCAACCAGCGAATAGGCGCTGACTTCCTGTGCCAGCAGATACCCGGCGCGTGGAGTTTCAATAAAGGGCTTGGTGAGGTCTTCGCGGTTGGCAAAGGCGAGGCAGTGGACGGCGGCGTCCAGGGCGGGGAGGTCCGCGGTAAGCGCGGCAAGCTGATCGTCTTTGGTGACGTCGCAGGGCAGAATTTGTGCGACGTTCAGATCTTTGCCGAGCGTGTCGATGGCTTCCTTCTGGTGTTCATCGAGATAAGTAAGGATGAGCGAAGCGCCTTCACGGGAGAAGGCCTGAGCGATGGCGTAGGCGATGCTCCACTTGTTTGCGATGCCCATGACGAGCGCGGTCTTGCCTTCCAGAAGCTTGGGCATAAGTACTTAGTTTATTCCCATTCAATCGTGGCGGGCGGCTTGTTGGTGAGGTCGCGAAAGACTGCGGCTACGCCGGGGAGAGCGAGGAGTTCCGCAGCGAGCCGGGAGAGCAGCGGTTCGGGAATCTCGACAGCTTCCGCCGTCATTCCATCGACCGAGCTGATCGGGCGAAGGACAACGGAATCCGGGGCTTCGGGCGTGCCTAAAGGGATCAGGACTACGGGGAATTGCCAGATGTGGGCGTCGAAGCCGGTTTCAGCGGTGAGCCTGCGGACAATGTGATCGGCTTCGCGGAGACGCGCCAGCCGTTCCGCGGTGATGCGGCTGGCGAAGACCTTGAGCGTGGGAAGCGGGGCTCTGGTAGCGATTTGGGCAATCACGCGGTTAATTCCGGGGGTGCTGTTGACCAAATCGCTTGCATTGGGCATTGCTTCGCCGGTGGCGAGGATTGGCGCGTAGCTGCGGGAATCGCCCTGGACGCCGACCGAAAGGATCGGAACCAGCCACCCGCCCGCGAGCGGAGTGAGATGTCCGGCCGCAGGGGAGCACAGCAGGCGGATGGCAAGGCCGGGTCCGGGGAACGGGTGGCGGTCCAGCAGTTCCGGGGGAAGGCCGAGTTCGCGGCCGATCTCGCGGACTTCATCCTTATAAAACGCGCTAAGTGGTTCGACGATGCGGTTCGCCGCGAGCAGCTTCTGAATACCGCCCACCCGGTTGTGATGCGTTTTGATGACCGCCGCATTCTGAGAACCGCCGGATTCGATAGTGTCCGGGTAGATCGTCCCCTGGCCAAGAATCCAGTGGCCGTCCAGGAGGTGGCGGGTCTCGATAATGCGCTCCTGCACCAGGACGAACTCTTCGCCGATGGCGTGCCGCTTTTCTTCGGGTTCGGTGGTGTGGAGGAGGTGCTTGAGAAACTGAGGGGCGGCGTCTTCGATAGCGACAGAAGCGCCGAACATGCTGTGCACAAACTCGGTTTCTCCTTCCCGCATCAGGCCGGTATCAACGTAGACGCCGCGAACGCGATCAGGACCGAGGGCCCGCAAGCAGAGCGTGAAAGCGACTGTGGAATCGACGCCGCCCGAAACGAAGAAGAAGACATTCCTACCTGCGACAGTGGAGCGGATCTGATCTTCAATCAGCGGAATACGATGGCGTGGATCCCAATCTTTCGTGCAGCCGCAAATGTTGAAGATGAAATTTGATATAAGCTGTTTCCCGTGCGTGGTGTGGACCACCTCGGGGTGAAACTGAACACCATATAGGCGGCGGCTTGGGTCTTCAAGGGCGGCGATGCGGCAGGTGGAGGTGGAGGCGGTCACCACGAATCCGGGAGGGGGATGTTCCACCGTGTCCCGATGGCTCATCCAGACTTGGGTGCCGTTCTGCCATGCATCGAAGAGGGCACTGGGCGCGGATAGGTGCAGGCGGGCGGCCCCGTACTCTCCCTTCGAACCCGGTTTGACGGTTCCGCCAAGCTGGTGAGCGAAAATCTGCTGGCCGTAGCAGATGCCGAGAACTGGCGCGGGTTGGGAGAATAACCCGGAATCGATGCTGGGGCCGGCGGGATCATACACGCTCGATGGCCCGCCGGAGATGATGATGCCGCGGCATGCGGACAACTGAGAAACCCGCGTATCGCTCGGATGAACGTCCGCGTAGACACCCAACTCGCGGACCTTTCTCGCGATCAGGTGGCAGTACTGGCCACCTGTGTCGAGAATGGCGATCTGGCCGTCTATTTGGTCATCCTCCGGACGATCATCTTTTTCGCCGAATTCAGAAGCGCCTGAGCTTTCGGCAGGGCTTCAACCGCCTTGGCGACGGCGGGATCAGTTTTCTTTTCAAATATCCGGCTGTCTTCGCTACTGAGCGCGGAGAAGTAGAACTCGTATGCAATCTGGTGCTTGATCCAATCCAGGTGCTGAGTGAAATCGGCTTCGGTGAAAGGAACGTTCTCTTTCAGAAGATAGGCGTGGAAAGCGTCTACTGTCGCCGTGTCGGGAGCCCATCCGCTTGAGAGCTTCGGGTTGTTGGTACCCAGATAATAACTTGTGAAGTTGAAGAAGCTGGCCCGAACCATAAGATCGCGCTGAAACTTATCGAACTTGGGCACCGTGTATTTCTCGTCGGGGGAGATGCCACCGCCACCGTATACCGTGCGGCCGCTATCGGTCATTTTGACGTCCTGCAAGTTCCGCGCTTCGGTGTTGGATTTGTAGTAATAGTCGAAGAACGATGTGTGGCTATAATCCCG
>JALYXI010000421.1 GCA_030947245.1 Acidobacteriota bacterium | reverse complement strand
TGGGATTGCTTTGGCTGCCGCTGTGGGCGCTCGTTTCAAAGAGGATCAGGCCAGAGTTCGGAGACACGCCAGCGACTGTGCCCGTGAATTTGGACCGGCGTCTGGCAATTCTTGTCGCGGCGAATGTAATGTGGATGGGCATTTATTCCCTATGGACGAATTGGACTACGCTCTATCTTCAGCGCGTGCACCATCTCACTTTGCTCCAAACGGCGCGGTACGCGTGGGTTCCGCCTTTAGCTTCAAACCTGGGCGGATTTATTGGCGGCTGGCTGGCGCTAAGGTGGATTGCGGGCGGTATGCCGGCTGTCCCGGCGCGGGTACGCGTGATTCTGCTAAGCGCGCTGGGCGGGTTGTTTACACTGTTGGTCCCTTTCGCGCCCGGGCCTGGGTGGGCTATCGCGGCCATTTCGCTCAGCTTCTGCTGGACTCTGGCTGGAAGCGTCAATGTATATACGCTGCCAATCGATCTGTACGGGGCCGGGCGGGCAGGCACGGCGATTTCGGCGCTGGTGTTTGCCTATGGCCTGCTGCAAACTGTGATCTCGCCTGTGATTGGCAAACTGGTGATGACTGCCGGGTACGGACCAGTTTGCTGGATGGTCGCGCTGCCGCCCCTTGGCGCTTGGCTGCTACTGCGTTGGGGCGTATCCGGCGCTAAAGCTCCTTACCCGAAGTAGTAAGAATCAGCCTTCCGTGCTTCACGCCTTTTGTGCTGATTAGCTTATCGGCGATTGCCTGGACGGCTTTCGCTTTACCCTTTACCACCACCACTTCCAGGCAGTTGTCGTGATCCAGGTGGACGTGAAGCGTGGAAAGGATCTGCTCGTGATGATCGTGCTGCATGTCCGTGAGCCTTTCACTAAGCATGCGGACGTGGTGATCGTACACCATGGTGACTGTTCCGACGACATGACTTTCCGGGGATTCCCAGGACTTCTGAACCAGTTCTTCGCGGATCATGTCCCGGAACGCTTCGGAGCGGTTGGTGTAGCCGCGCATCCCGATCAGTTTGTCAAATTTGTCCAGCAAGTCCGAATCGATTGCGACGCCAATCCGGCTTAGTTCACCCATTCGACGATTATAGCTGCGCCGGCAAAACGGCCTGGAGAAGAAATCCTGTCCAGGCCGGTTATCAATAATAAAGGTTAAGAGTTCCAATCATTCCGATTGCGCTGTATTCTTCCTGTGTTCCGCCCAACGTTTCTTTTGCGCGGCCGCAATCCGTTTACGCGCCTCCGGACTGAGTACACGCTTGCGCCCCGAATTCGGCTTTTCGGAACTTACTTCCGGTTCACTCGAAGGCTTGGATTTAGAATTTCCAAGGCGGCCTTTGATTTCCCGGATTTTCTGATCGATCTCTGCCCTTTTGTGTTCATAACCCAACAGCGCATGGGTCAGCATATCTGTGTCTTGCCTGGCTTTGCCGCGTGGCATTGTATCTCCAGCCTTCAATGTAACATGAACGTATTTGCGGCTACTCATTCAAATCAGCAAAGCGGAAGTTAGAATTGCCGGCTCGTTACATGCCTCGATAAACGCAGCTTATTGACATTGATGGGCATCGCGGGAACGGCCCAAGACCGATGCAGAACACCTAACAAATGACGTTTACATTCGGGTGAACCCGCGACATACTCCTAAGAACTCTATATCTCGCAGTCTCCTTGGGGTTCCAGACCGGGCGGATACGGCACTTCAAAATGTTCAGGCCGGTAAGGAATTCGGGATCGTATCCCGGCCCACGTAGCCCTCGGAACCGGATTCGGAACCGGTGCGGCAAGCACGGCAAATCAGCGTGAGCACCCTCGCCGAAACGGACTTCGGCGGAAACGGGCATAGCGCCCTCATCCAGCGGTACTAAGCAGCATCGCCTTCGCCAGTGGTGTGGTCGCGCGGCACGTCGGGCGCATCCGAAATCGGCAGGAAGCGAGCCAATCCCCGCTTGGTTTGCTGCATTCCGTCCTTTCCAGCAAGGTTGGTCCACTCATTCGGATCCTGGCGCCGGTCATAGAGTTCTTCCGTACCGTCGTGGTAGCGAATGTACCGCCAGTTTGAATCGCGTACGGCGTGATTAGCCCGCAAATACGTAGTTATGGCGGGATGCTCCCACTCAGCAGAAGCGTTCTTCAGAAGTGGCATCAGGCTCAAGCCTTCCAAACCTTCGCGGCTCGGAAGGCCATGCAATTCCGTCAAGGTGGGGTAGACGTCCAGCAAACTCACCGTTCGGTCGCATCGTGACCCGGGCTTTACCATTCCAGGAGCGGAGATCATCAATACATTCCGGGTTGCGCGTTCCCACAAGGTGAACTTACGCCAGTGAAGCTTCTCACCCAAGTGCCAGCCGTGGTCGCTCCATAGAATGATGTTGGTATTCTTCGCATGCGGCCCATTATCCAGCGCGTTCAGAACTCGGCCCACCTGCGCATCGGCGAAACTGATGGCGGCCAAATAAGAACGTACCCCTGTTTCCCATTGCTTGTATTTCAGAACACGCTCGTGATCGTGAGTGTTCATCAGCGCCATCTGTTTGCCAATGGCAGGCACATCATCCAGGTCATCGTCCTTTACCAATGGAAGCGTAATCTTGTCGAGCGGGTACATATCGAAATACTTCTGCGGGATATACCACGGCAGGTGAGGCTTCCAGATGCCGCACGCCAGAAAGAAGGGTTTGGATTGATCTTTTGATAACTCTCCCGAAGCCCAGGCGACTACTTTGTAATCTCCCATCTCCCGCTCCGGATTTGGAATGGGGCCCCAATCGAAAGCCTTGGTCCCTGGAATGCCATTGAGCGGCTTGTTCGCGGGCTGGGGGTCAGGCGGCTTGCAGTTCGTCTTTGAAGGGTAGTAGTCATCCCAACTCTGCGGGTCGGGATAGCGCTCGTGATAGATTTTGCCGCCACCTATCGCTTTGTAACCGTTTTGCATGAAGTGCATGGGCAGCGTAACGGCGTTCTGCAAAAGCGGAGACCGGCGATGCGGCTGATCATTGCTGTAGACACCCGAACTGGATGGCCTCTTGCCATACATGAGCGCCGTGCGCGATGGGTTGCATACGGGCGCAGCGCAATGGGCGCTAGTGAACAACATGCCGCGTTGCGCCAGCCGGTCCAGGTTGGGAGTGATGACGCCGGGATGCCCGCCCAGGCAACCGATCCAATCGTTCAAGTCATCAATGGCTATGAACAGCAGGTTGCGCTTCGCACTCGATGCCGCGGTCAAGGAGCGGCCGGCTGAGAGCGCGGCGGCTCCCATGCAAGTAAGTGCAGTGCGCCGCGAGAGCAGGGGTTCCGGCATGTTGGTTACCGCCATTATGGACCCATCCGGGCAAGCGGCAAAACTTCATCGTCATCGCGTAGAAGCTTTTCTGCCGAATGCCTTATCGTAGTCTTATGGTCGACACGCCACATTCTGGTGAGGAGAGGACAATCTCATCCTTGACACGGAGAAATTTGCTCCGCAGTGTGCCTGCGCTCGCGGCTGCGGCGGAGGCGCAAACCCGCGTCCCATCAGGCCGGAAGCCAAATATCGTTCTGATCATCTCCGACCAGTTTCGGGCCGATGCACTCGGCTGCATGGGCATGAATCCCATGGGCCTGACGCCCAACCTGGACGCGATGGCCCGCCGGGGCGTTCTGTTCCGGCAGGCGATATCGAATCAGCCGGTTTGCGCTCCCGCCCGGGCGACGATGTTCACCGGTCAG
The DNA here is from genome assembly GCA_030947245.1 of Acidobacteriota bacterium. GTDB lineage: Bacteria > Acidobacteriota > Terriglobia > Bryobacterales > Bryobacteraceae > JALYXI01. The sequence goes on along the minus strand of JALYXI010000421.1, from coordinate 6,830 downwards.
TATCCGGCGAAACACGGCGTTTGGAAGAACGCTCTCGGCCTGAAGCCGGATGCCGTCACTCTGGCGGGAACCTTGCGGCAACAAGGCTACACAGCCAATTACATCGGCAAATGGCATCTCTCCGCGCAAACGCCTACCGACAAGATGAGCGGGCCGGTACCGTTGGCCAACCGCGGCGGTTTCGCGGACTTCTGGGAAGGTAGCAATGCCCTGGAGTTGACATCGCATCCGTTCGAAGGCGACATGTACGACGGCGATGGCAAGCCACTGCATTTCTCCGGCGAGTACCGGGCGGACTTCCTTACCGATCGCGCCATTCGCTTTATGAAAGAAAAGCGGCGGAAAGACCGGCCATTTCTGCTGGTAGTGTCATATCTCGAGGTTCACCACCAGAACGACTCGGATTTATTTGTTCCGCCCAAGAAGTACGAGAAGGCGTACCCCAATCCGTGGGTTCCGCAGGACCTTCGTCCGCTGCCGGGAACATGGCCGAGCCAGTTGCCTGGCTATTATGGCTGCGTCAAAGGGATCGACGATGCTGTAGGAACTCTGCTCGGATCGCTCAAAGAACAGGGGATCGAGAACGATACTATCGTGATGTTCACCAGCGATCATGCGTGCCACTTCCGTACTCGCAATGCTGAGTACAAGCGGAGCCCGCATGAGAGCTCCATTCACATCCCGCTGATTGTGCAGGGTCCGGGCTTTGACCGGGCTATGGAGATTCCGGAGCTGGTCAGCCAAGTGGATTTTGCCCCCACTCTTCTGGAGGCCGCCGGTGTTGCCGTCCCCTCCACGATGCAGGGCAAGAGCATGATGCCGCTGCTGTCCCGCAAGACCGAGGGTTGGCGGAACGAAGTGTATATAGAGATCAGCGAATCTCTGACGGGACGTGCTCTTCGAACACCTCAATGGACCTACGCGGCCGCAGTGCCAAAGCGCGAGCAGGCCAGCACCCGCTATAACGAGTACATGATTTACGATCGATATGCTGATCCGTTTCAGCATGTCAACCTTGCGGGCCGGACGGAGGTGCGCGAAGTGTCTCAGCATCTGCGAGAGCGGTTAGTTGCGCGCATCGTCGAATCAGGAGGGCTGAAGCCGGTAATCGACGCGCCGTTCATTCCGTATGTATAGAGATAATCCATGATCGACCGCAGAAACTTTCTCGCACAGTCAGCAGGTGGCGCTGCGCTTTTGGCCCAACGTCCGGCCCCGGCCGGCCCGCGTCCGAACATCCTACACATTATGTCGGACCAGCACCAGTGGGCCTGCATTGCGAACCGCGGCTTATGCAACACGCCGAACCTGAACCGGCTGGTCAAAGAGGGGATGCTGTTCGAAAGAAGTTATACCCCCAGTGCCGTATGCTGCCCGGCTCGGGCCATGATCCTTTCCGGCGCCTATCACTGGCACAACGGCGTGTTCAATCAGATTCACTCGGCCCCTTCGGTACACCGGGACATGTTTCCGGATGTGGTGCTCTATTCCAACCGGCTCAAAGATGCGGGTTACCGCATGGGCTACACCGGCAAGTGGCATGCAAGCTGGACCCGGTGCCCGGCTGATTTCGGATACGAGATGGCGGGCGTTGGGGGCTGTGACCCGGCTGTGCTTCGGAAGTATGACCTGAATCCGGACAAGGTGGAACAGCGGAAGGGGCAACTGCGGCGGCATCCGCTGAAAATGGTCCAGTGGCCAGGTGATCGCCCCGTTGCGGAGTGGGGCTACAGCGAAGGCGCTGAGGAGCAGACCCATGCCTGGGAGGTTGCGGAGATGGCAATCCGCATGATGGGACGCTTCGCAAAGGACACCAAGCCATGGATCCTGGAGACACACTTCGTCGATCCGCATGACCCCTATTTTCCGTTGAAGAAATATCTCGACCGTTACGATCCAAAGTCGATTCCGGTACCGGAAAGCTTCAGGGACACATTCGCGGGCAAGCCGGGAATGCATGCGAGGGAGTCTTCTATCTGGGGCGACATGAGCGAAGACGATTACCGGCAGAGCCGGGCTTGTTATTACGCTTCAATAGAACAGTTGGATACCCAGATTGGGCGGCTGCTGGACGCCTTGGATCACACAGGGCAGGTGCAGAACACCATGGTCGTGTTCACCACGGATCACGGAGACATGTGCGGCAATCACAAGATGTGGATCAAGGGCTGGATTCCGTATGAGGAAACGTACCGCATTCCGATGGTGATTCGCTGGCCTGGCCACATACAGGCGGGCTCCGTTTCGAAGCACCTGGTGCAGACCCACGATCTTGGGCACACATACGCCGCCGCCGCGGGAGCCAAGCCGCTGCCTTACGCGGATGGTTCCGTTTTGCAGCCTCTGTTCGCGAATCCCGCAACCCCTGCCTGGACTGACCAGATTATGTGTGCGTATTACGGCGGCGAGTTCCTGTACACCCAGCGAATCGCAATCACGCAGCGGTTCAAATACGTTTTCAACGGATTCGATATTGATGAGCTCTATGATTTGGAGCACGATCCGGAGGAGATGCATAACGCGATTGCTGATCCCGCCTATTCGAAGTACACGGACGACATGCGCGCCCGCCTTTACGAAATGATGAATCAATTTGAAGATCCTTACGGGACACCCACGAAATGGACGCTTCCCGGACAAAAGCCGGACCGCTATGGCGCGCCTCGCTACCTGCCGAGAGGGAGGCGGTTACGGCCGTGACGCGGCGCATCCGGATCGGCTTTTCTCTTCTCGTCGCCGCGGCCTTTGTGGTGACGCCGTCTTCGGCCCAGGATGTCACGGGCTCGGTGCAGGGAATAGTCACGGACCCCACCGGCGCAAGAATGGTGAACGCGCGCGTGGAACTGATCAATCAGGGAACCAAAGTGCCCGTTGTCAGCCAGACAAATATCCAAGGCGAATACGCATTCAATCTGGCGCCGCCCGGAAAGTATGTGCTCTCGGCTTCGCTGGCCGGCTTCAAGACGGCGGTTACCACCCAAGTGGATGTCGAACTGAACAAGACGACTCGCGTTGATCTCGCGCTTCAGCTTGGTTCCACCTCCGAATCCGTGGAAGTGCAGGCGGCGGCTGTAGTAGTCGATTCCGTCTCCGCCCAGGTGTCCACCAACGTTCCCCAGAAGCTGGTCATCGATCTGCCGTCATCCACACGAAACGCGCTTTCCTATGCCGAGCTCGCGCCGGGGGTGACCATCCAGAATGGCGCCTCGCAGGTCATGAATATCACCGGCACTTCCGCCAACGTGAATGGAAACCGGCAGGCCCGCAACGTTTTCTATCTGGACGGCAGCGACAATACCGGTCCGTTCAGAAACACCGCCCTGCAATTCCCAAATCCGGAAGCTATTGCGGAAGTGAACGTCACGACGTCGAATGCTTCCGCCGAATTCGGGAAGCAACCGGGTGGAGTGTTCAACATCATCACGAAATCGGGTACCAATCAGCTCCATGGGTCCGCATTCGGCTATCTACAGAATGAAGATTTAAACGCGAACACCTGGGCTCGTAACGTGGCCGGAAGTCCTCGCGCTCAGGACCGGTTGCGCCAGTGGGGCGGGACTGCCGGTGGCCCCATTATTCACAACCGGACATTCTTCTTCGCGTCCTACATGGATTACCATGATCAAGCCGCCAGCTTTCAAAGCACCGTTAAGTTTCCCACTGCCGCGATGGTAAATGGAGATTTCTCTCAGTTCCCTAGACAGCTGTACAACCCGGACACACATCAACCCATCCCCGGAAATATCATCCCGAAAGGCCTGCTTGATCCTGTCGCGCAGAACCTTCTGAAGCTGATTCCAACAGTCGCGAATTATGGTGACCGCTACGTTTGGAGTTACGTCGATCCGACGCAAAATCACGAGGTGCTTGGGAAGCTGGATCACAACTTCTCGTCGAAAAATATCCTTCAGGTGAGTTATTTCCATACATGGGGATATCAAAACTCATCCAACACGTCGGCGGGTGGAAATGTGCCTGCCTGGGGTCCTCAGGTCAACGCGAGTAACCAAAACACTGGCATCGTTCGCGATACCTGGGTCCTCCGGCCCAACCTGATTATTGAAAGCAAGTTCGCGGTAGGCCGTCTAGATGCCGATCGAGGCAACGTGAATACCGGAAAGAATCTAGCTGATTTTGGCGCGAACTTTCCGGTGGTTCAGCCGGGGGTTCGCAAGTTTCTGCCGCAACTCAGGATTGGGGATGGCTTCAGCGCGCTTCAGGGAAATCTCAGTCTGTTCTCGCAGTACAACTACCGGTTTGGAAGCACAGCCTCCTGGAACAAGGGCAAGCACAACTTCAAGTTCGGTTATGAGATGCAACGCGACGATGTGCTGCAATATAACGACCAGGACGCAACCACTCTAAACTTTGACGGTCGCGCAACTTCCACCGATCCCACCGGCAAGCAGACCGGGTTGAATGTTTTCGGCTATTCCATGGCCGATTTTGAAACGGGACGGGTTGCCACCTTCACTCTTTCAGGACTCCTGGACTACAACATCCACACATGGTCCACGTTCATGTTCGCGCAGGACGAATGGAAGCTGACACCGCGCCTGACGCTGACACCCGGTTTGCGATACGAACTCTATCAACCCGCAACTGAAGACAAGAACCGCGCGGATGCGTTTATACCGGGGCACAAGTCCAATCTCTTTCCGAATGCTCCTGTGGGTCTTGCATTCGCCGGAGATAAAGGCATACCGGCGGGGTTCACCAAACCGGATCGGAACAACTTTGCGCCTCGCCTGGGTATTGCCTATGACGTAACCGGAAATGGCCGGAACGTTCTGCGGGCGGGCGCCGGCTACTACTATTCCTATAATCCGCTCCAGATTTACCTCTGGAGCGTGGAGGCGCCGCCATGGCGTCCCAACGCGACCGGCGGAGACACAACCAGCATCGTCGATCTTTTCGGTACCAGCCGCTCCGTTGTGTACAGCAAGCCGCCGATTCCATTCACTTCGGATGTCTCGAACTACAGTTACCCGAAGCTCAACAACATCATCGGCTTCGACCAGAACTTCCGGACGCCTTACAGCATTCAATGGAACGCCACCTTTGAGAAGCAATTCACCAAGCAGATGACGGCGTCGGTTGGCTACGTCGGCAATCGGGGCTATAACATGCTGCAGATTTTGCCCGGCAACCTGCCCGTTTATAGTGCGTCCGCCAGCCTCAACAATATAGAACAGCGGCGGCCGCTTCAGGCGTACAGCAACATCGGAATCGTGTATTCACGAGCGCGCACCTGGTATGACTCTCTCCAGGTAACCAGCGATATCCGGGCCGCCCGGGGCCTGACAGCCCGCTTCACATATGTCTATGGCGTCTTCTACGACATCACTGCGGAAGACCCAACGGGCAATTCGAACCTTCAGACAGCGAACCCCGCGAACTGGAACGGCGAGCGCGCACCGGACGGCAACCGCCACCAATTCCGTTCGTTCTATGTTTACGACATTCCCGCTTTCTACCACTCCTCCGGCCTCCTCCGGACCGCCACTGGTGGCTGGCATGTTTCCGGTTCTGTCAGCATCACCAGCGGCGACTTTCTGAACGTCACGCTGGGTCAGGACTATAACTACGATTCGGTCGCTGGAGACCGCCCGGACCTTACCGGACCCATCAAGTACGCGAATGGTTCCCGGGACCAAAAGGCTGCTGGGTACTTCGACGCCTCCGCTTTCGCGCTCCCGGCTTCGCGTACCGCGTTTGGAACGCTGAAGAGAAATGCGCTTATGGGTCCCGCCACATGGAACTCCAACCTGGCTCTGCTTCGCACCTTCAACCTGACCGAGCAATTGCGTCTGCAACTGCGCGGAGAAGCGTACGACTTCCTCAATCACAACAACCTGGCCAATCCGAATCTGGTGATGAGCTCAAGCGATTTCACCCATATTCTGACTCGCTCCGGAAATCGAGTGATTCAGTTGGGCGCGCGCCTCACTTTCTAATACAATGCGCCGTCTGCTTGCTCTTTGTGCTCTTTCCACTTCGGTCCTCCTCTGTCAAAACGCCGGGATCGATGGTCTGGTAAGGGACCAATCCCAAGCCGCCGTTCCAAACGCGACGGTGACGGTGGTCAACTTGGATACGGGCCTCCAACGCACGGCTACCACTAACAATTCGGGCACGTATAGTGTTCCTTTGCTTCCGGTGGGCAGATACGGCATAACTGCTTCCGCAGCGGGTTTCGGGGCTGAATCGCGCCCGGAACTGAAGCTTGATACACAACAAGTCGCGCGGCTGGACTTCACTCTCAAGCCGGGTGCGCTCACGGAATCTATCAATGTTTCCGCTGCTACGGCGCTGCTCGATTCGGAAACGTCGACGGTCGGCCAGGTCATCAACACACGGCAGATTGTCGACCTTCCCCTGAACGGCCGTAACTATCTTTCGCTCTCGCTTCTAACTGCCGGAACGGCTCCGGACACTCGTGGGCGTACCGGCAGCGAGGGCGGCTTTTCGGCATCCGGTCAGCACCAGTACCAGGTGAACATCACGGTGGACGGTCTCGATAACACGACGCGCGGCTCCGGTGGTCCCCTCGGCTATGAGGCTCAGGTTGTGAAACCATCCATTGATGCGGTCGAGGAATTCCGCGTTGTTACCAACAATCTCTCAGCGGAGTACGGCTATCGCATGGGCGGCCAGGTCTTCGTAACCACGCGGTCGGGAACAAACCAGATCCACGGCGGCGCCTATGAATTTTTGCGGAATGACAAGCTGGATGGAACCAATTTCTTCGCTAACGCAAAGGGGGCAGGAAAGCCGCCTTATAAACAAAACCAGTTTGGAGGCACCATGGGGGGCCCTATCTGGAAGAA
>JALYXI010000392.1 GCA_030947245.1 Acidobacteriota bacterium | reverse complement strand
GATTGCAGCTGTACGGACGGAAACGGGTCCGGTGTCTCGCAGAACAATAATCCCGAAGCCACGCGGCTGGCCGGAAAGTGTGTCGCTCGCGAAACGCTGGGAGTTTTGAAGCAGCTCGCTTCGCCGGATGTCTTTCGGAAAATTGTTTGGGAGAACGGCGTCCACCTTTTCAAAGGAAAGTTCTCGTAGGCTTTCCGGAACTGACCAGCCTGGCTGCCATGCCTTCTATGTAGTAGTTTCAAGGCGGGTGGAACGAATATTCAGGAGATCTCAAATCAACTTTAAGCCGAAGAGGTTTGCTCAAGGCGGCGCTTGGCGATGCCGCCTTTCTTTGTAGTCTCCTAATTTTGTTTCGGCCCATTGCGCCGGTCGTAGACTTCCTTACCGCCTACAACAGTCAAAAGCGTCTCGATATCCTTGATCTCATCTTCCGGACATTTGACGAAATCTTTCGAGATCACAGCGAAGTCGGCCAGCTTTCCGGGCTCGATTGAACCCTTTTCCTTCTCTTCGAAACTCAGGTAGGCTCCGTTCCAGGTCCACATTTTGAGAGCTTCTAGACGTGAGATCCGCTGCTCCGGATTGAGCACGTTGCCGTCGATCATCTTGCGGGTAATTGCGATCCACATACCCAGAAACGGATGGTACGGATTGGTCGCAAGCCGTGGGTCAAAACGGATCATATGGTCCGAGCCGCCGCCCACCACAATCCCTGCGTCGAAAAGCGAACGCAACGGCTGGAAGTCTTTCATCCGTTCGGGTCCGAACACATCTTTGATAACAGGCCCATCGAGGTAAAGCCAATCGGGTTGGATATCGAACACAACGCCGAGTTTCTTTGCCCGCTCGATCGCGGTGCGATTCGGAAAGTTGCCGTGCGTCACGGTGAAGCGCCGGCCCATGAGCGGTTTGATCTTGTCGGCCGCCTCATAAGCATCGAGCAGGAGATCCGTAGCGCCTCCTCCCGTGGTGTGCGACGTCATCTGCCAGCCAAGCTCGTCCGCCACCTTGGCCATTTCGAAGATGTTCTCGCGGGGGACATTGAGCACTCCGCGGTAATCCGGATCGACGAAACCGTAAATTTGGGTATTCAGTCCCCATGGCTCCCGCAGGTAGGCCGTTCCTATGAGAATTCCGCCGTCAATAATCGTTTTAAGAGAACCGGTCCGGAGCCAATCGTCTCCCCAGCCGGTGAAAAAGGGGATGCGCTCGATTTCCTGGCGAACCTGTGCCGGCGTGCCTTGCGCCGGGATCAGGTAGGTTAGGTTGCTGCGGACTCTCAGATTACCCGCTTCGTGCAGGGTTTGGTAAGCGCGAAAGCCCTCGGGGCCTTCGCCGCGGTCGATAATGCTGGTAATCCCGACAGAGCTGTACTGCCGCAGCATTGCCTCCAATGCCCACAGCCGGTCCTGCGCGGTATAAGAGCGAGCCGCGCGCAGCTTTCCGAGCAGTTGAGGGGCACCGAGTATCAGGCCGGTCGGCTCGCCCTTCGCATCTTTTACAAGACGGCCATTTTGCGGCTGCGGTGAATCGTGCGTGATGCCGAGCCGTTTGAGCAACACAGAATTCAGCACGGAGGCATACCCGTTGTCGATCATGGCCGCCCGATTGGGGGCACTCTCATCGAGTTCGTATCGAGTGGGATACCGGTGGTCCGTCAAGCGCGTTGAGTAAACCTTCGGAACGAAGATCAGCCGTTCAGGCGGCAGCCGCGCCGCCTGCGCGCGGATATAGTCCTTCACTTCCGCAATCGAGTGAAGCACGGGTACCGGGCCATCGATTTCGCTCAAGGCCGCTTCGATTGGATGGACATGCGTTTCGATTATGCCGGGCACTACGCACTGGCCCTTTAAGTCGATCTTTCTTGTGTCTGGTCCAGCTGTCATTAGGACTTCGGCGTTCGTGCCCACGGAACCGAACCGGCCACCGCGAATGGAGATCGCCTCCGCAGTCGGGTGCGATGCCGATACGGCGATCACATTGGCGTTGTAGTAGATCACTTCGGGAGCCTGTTGCGCACCAGCGGAGGCACAAAAACAAAACAGGGCGATCAGGCCGAAGTTAATCTTGGGTTCTGTCATGATTGCTGTTTAATTCGTTGTCACTGAACCTCGAATGCCGCGCCTTGGAAAGGCTGTAACCAACTTTGCGCATTATGACTGCAGGCGCTTGCGCACAAATTCCAGATCCATGCGCGCGGCGGCCATGCGGTCCGCAGGCTTGTACTCCTGGTGAATCGAGAATGGACCTGTGAAACGCGCCGCGCTCAGCAGCGAAAACACTTTGGGCCAGTTCACCATCCCCTCTCCAAGAGGACAGGGGACGCCGACCCACTTGCCCTTCACTTTTTCCCAATAGAAGTCCTTGAACGCCGCCATTTTCAGACGCGGAGATGCCAAGCGCAGCAGAACTTCCCAACCCATTACTCCACCCTCTTCGGTGGCATTGTTCGCATCGAAGTAATAACCGATCCATTTCGGATCCAAGTCTTGCAACACCTGCTTGCCATCCCAGCCGCATAGACCGACATTGCGAGGATGGTTATGGAATCCGGCCGTGATTCCGCACTCTTTTGCCAGATTCGCGAGCCCGCTCACCTCGGATGTAGCTCTGCGGACAGATGCTTCGGGATCTTCCGTGTACCTCCAATAACCGAGTTTGAATAGAGGGATCTTCATCCGCGCGGCGGTGCTAAGCACAACCCGGGCGTTGGGGTCCGATGCCGAGGTCAATTCCGTGGTGATCATCGGAACATCGATGCCGTGCGACCGAATTGCCTCAACAGCGCGCGGCAGATCCTGGGCTGCCCGCTCCGGCAGAACATGGCCTCCCGGCCGTACAGTCAAATCGACACCGTCGAAACCCGCCTCGCTCAGCGTCTTACCGAGTTCGTCATAGCTCAGATCGGGAAGGTGTTTTGAGAAAAAGCACGCCGTCAGATGGCGGGATCCGGTTGCGGCGGGCGTTTGCGCCCCAAGCTGGGCGACGGCTTTCGCAGCGGCGGTTGCGACAAAAAACTCTCTCCGTTTCATGTACGTTCAGCCCAGCTTGTAAGGAGCGCGGTACTTGTATTGCAGTAGCCGGTTTGCCACTTCACTGTTGGTGAATTTTTCGGTTTTTCCATCCCATTCCAGCATCGTCCCGGTCTTGTGAGCGATGTTTCCTAACAGGGTGGTGGCGGTGGATACATGCCCTATCAGCACGTCCGCATTGCACTTGGCACGGCTCTTCACGCAATCCAGGAAGTTGCGCGCGTGGGCCGGAGTGCTTTCGACTCCTTTGCCGGCCGACTTTGCTTCGATCAGTGTCTTTCTCTGCGTCTTGTATGCCTTCTCGCTCTCCCGGTCAAGCGGTGTGCGAGCGAAAAAAGTCAACTCCGGGACTTGTTCCGGAACCACCTCCCAGTGGCCTCCTTTCAGGTACATGGTCCCTTTTGTGCCGCGCAGCTCGATTTCGGCACGCAGCGGATTAGCCGGTGCGGCATTGGCGTTGTATTGGGAAAAGGTCACAAGGGTTCCATCGTACTCCCAGATTACTTCCAGGGTGTCTGGTATTTCCCGGTTATCCTTAACAACGTATTTACCGCCCAGAGCGGTCACGCGGCGGGGATACTCCTGGCCGAGACACCACCGGATCATGTCCATGTTGTGAACGCCGTAGTTCGTAAGCTGGCCGCCCGAATAGTCATAAAACCAACGAAACTTGTAAAATTCTCGATTCTTGTTATACGGCGCTTTCGGGGCGGGCCCCAGCCACTGATCCCATTCTTGGGGACTCGGAGGGTCCTGGTCCGGCGGGTCGCCGATACCGAGCGGCCACTCGTTATCAATGCTCCATGACTTGGCCACAGTTACATGACCGATACCGCCGGACCGCACAAATTCAGCGGCCTCTTTCAGAGAAGCGGTTGAGCGGCGCTGTGTACCCACCTGCGATACCCGGTGAGTTCGCCCGGCGGCTTCCACCATCTTCCGGCCTTCGACGACGGTTAACGAGAGCGGCTTCTCTACATATACATCCTTGCCCGCATTACAGGCGTCGATAAACATCAGGGCGTGCCAATGATCCGGACTCGCGATCGCAACGGCGTCCACATTCTTATCGTCAAGCAGCGCGCGATAGTCTTTGTATTTCACCGGATGGACGCGCGACTTTTTGATCGCGAAATCCATGTAGTCGTCCCTCAGATCGCAAACAGCGGCAGTTTCGTTGTCGCCGTGTTCAAGGAAGGAATCGTGTACTTGGTCTCCGCGATTTCCAACGCCTATATAGCCCATCCGGACCTTGTCGTTGGCTCCAAGAATTCGGGAATAGCTCGTTGCGGTAACAAGTGCGGCAGTCTTTGTAAAGTTTCGGCGAGTCAATTCGCTCATAGAGTTTGTATGGGAGTCGTACCCGCCTCTCACAACAGTTTTATCATTGATTTGGTACGCAAACCGGCACGAGGCAGGCAGTGCCTTGCGTTTGCCTTGGACTCCGTCGGTTCCCATTCTGCCGACAAAGATTAGTCCTCATTGCCGGGTACCGGGCATGCCGGCACACCGGCGGCTGGAGTCTTGCTCTAAGTCCTTGACGCGCGTTCATGTTCCAAAAGCCAACACTTGCGTTCGATGCCGCCACCATAGCCGGTAGGCGAACCATTGGATCCGATCACGCGATGACAAGGCACGACAACCCCCACCGGATTTGAACCATTGGCCAGGCCAACAGCTCTGACTGCGGTTGGCCGGCCGATTCGCCCGGCCAGTTCGCGTAAGAACATAGTGAAGGCGCAGGAGGCGGTGCATACGCGCTTCGTGATCTGTCCAATCAGCTGCGCGCAGATTTCCATCGCGGTCCGCCACGATTACCATCTCGCCGATAGGCGTGCCGATTCGATTGCTCAACGACCGGAGGACCTCACACATGCGCGTTCCTTATCGTCGAGATTACGGCGCCGTCGGCAGCCCAGAGGTGTTGCGCTGCATAGGCGCGCCACGGTCGCCATGACTCGGCGCGATCAAGAAGACTGGCTGTGGACCGCACCCCATAAATCGTTGCCGCACCGCGAAGGAGGCCGATGTGAGACGCGGGAAATGCGTCCATCTCGCGTAAAACGCGCAATGCGATATATTGTGCCGTCCATTCGCCAACTCCACAAACTTTGCGCAATCGCACGATCGCTTCTTCAATGGTCCCAAATGGGCGAAACAGATTCGGGTCAGCCACCGCGGCTTCCGCCAACGCCTTCAATGACCTTTGACGCGCACCCGGCATGCCGAGGCCCATAGGTTCCGCGGAGGCAAGACGTCCGCTGTTGGAAACACGTGCGACAGGTTCGGATGACTGCCATAGCCTGTCGATACAGGCTTGCCATGGAGTGCAACCAGCTGTCCGGCAAGCCGGCGCGCAGCGGGGATGCTGACCTGCTGGCCGAGAATAGCTCGCACCGCCAGCTCAAAACCATCCCATCCGCCTGGGGCGCGCAACCCCGGACGTCGCGCCACCAAAGGTGCAAGCAATGGGTCGCGAGAGAGGTGTGCGTCAATCGTCTCAATGTCCGCGCTAAGGTCGAATAGACGGCGCACTCGGGTCACGATAGCCGGCAAAGATCTCACATTGGGAAAATGGATAGTAACACCCAGGCTCTCTCGCCGCGGCAGGTGCGTAACTGCGACATTTCCGGCAAAGCCATCAATCTCAACCGTACGTCGATATTTTCCGTTCTCCACCACTTCAACGCCGCTGATCTCCGCCTCCTCAGATCAGTAACGGCGGTATTCTGTACATGGCATTCTGACCTGCCTAACCCGGAAAGGCTGCCGAGCCTGAGAGTGATACAACGGAGAGCATGTTCAAGCAACTGGTTCTGACAACCGTTTTCGCAATACAGCTCCCTGCTC
>JALYXI010000390.1 GCA_030947245.1 Acidobacteriota bacterium | reverse complement strand
TCCTCCAACTTCAAGCGCGCGATCAACTCCCGCGCTTCCACCAGCTTCGGGTCCGCCGCCAAGGACTTCTCCGCCAGAGTGATCGCTTTCCCATCAAAAGACTCGTCGGCCGCCACCGCGAGGCCCAGCAGCGCCGGCGCATAGTTCGGCTGGATCGTCAACGCTTCATTAAAGAGTTCGGCCGCCGTGGTTTTGTTGTAGCGCTCCAGGAACAGCCGCCCCCACCGGACCCGGTACTCGGCATTGTTCTTGTTCGCGGCAACCAGCGCGCGGAACGCCTGGTTGGCGCCGTTGTAATCATGTTGGCGCCATAGTTGTTCGGCGTGTTGCAGTGTCTGCGCCGACGCGGTCAGCGCGAAGAGTAGCCCCGCGAACTTCACTTATCCAGTTCCTCCTGCGTCTTTGCCAGTTCCAGCAACAGCTTCGACAGCTGCGCCCGATATCCGTCCGGAGCCATCAAGCTTTTCTGATACTTCAGTTGATCGATCTGGGTTTCGATCTGGTCGCGTTTGGCTTGTAGCGCCTTCTTCGCGGGGTCCGTAACCGCCGCCACCGGATTCAAACGAACCACCGGAAAGTTCATGGCAAGCTGGCCCGCGTTCGCGGCCCCTTTCGCCGAATCCTCAATCACCGGGTGTTCCGTCGCGAGCCGCTTCTGCTCTTCGTAGAACGCCTTGGTCTTGTGTTCCGCAAAGTGAAACGCTTCCATTGCTGAGATTGTGCCATTCTTATCGACATCGGCTGAGGGGTCATTCAGAGCCTCCACCCAGTAGCGCGCGAACACGGTGGCATTCTTCTCCGAACCACTCCGGGTCGCGCTAATCACGATCCGGTTTGCCTTCCGCAAAGCCTCATTCGCGCCACCGCTTGCACTGGTCGTATTTACCACAAGCTGCCGCCCCGCCGGAATCTTATTCAAGAGCGACGCCAATTCAGGCGCGCTGATGTCCGGGCCGGGCAGGTTGAACTTGTAGTCTCCTTCAAACGTACCGTGACCGATCAGCAGCAGCACCAGGGCATCCTCCGGCTTCGCTGTCTGCGCCAGCTTTTCGAGAGCAGCGCGCAAGTTGGCGCGCGTCGCCCCCGCTCCCTGGAGGGTCTCGACATGCGCATCGGCGGAGTGCGCCTTCAAGGTCTTCTCCGTCTCCGTAGCCAGCAGAGCGAAACGCTGCTCATAATCCGGCTCGCCTCCGATCCCGGACACGGTGACATAGAACGTCGCCGCGTGCAGGGGCGCGAGCAATATCACGGTGGTCAGCCAACTACGCATCAGACCACGCCCCATTTCCGGCGCAGCAGCCACTCGGCGGACCGCAACCCCAAGGCCAGCAGAAACACAATGGGCATGTCCCACAAATCCAGCATTTGGCTGGTCGTGATGCCGGCATCAGAAAAGTTGATCTGCTCCGGAATGTCACGGGCGTTGGCGGCGGAATAATAGCGGCCGCCCGTTTGTTGAGAGAGTTTCCGCAGCAACTCCTTATTTTGAGTGGTGTGGAAATTCTCTAGCAAGCCATCTTCGCGCCGGAACATCACCACATCGCTCCCTGCCGCGCCTGCCGATATTTCGGCCAGATAGCTTCCCGTCTTTTGCGCCGTGTAGTCCGCCGTGTAAACGCCTTGCTCCGAAGGCTGCGGGGTCAAGGCGATAGTCTCCGACAGGTTTTCCGGCCCCACAATATGCGCTTCCACATGCGCATTCGCGATAGGCTGGAAGGCCTTGTCACGCACTTCCACGCTCAGCCTTACTTTAGTCTCGTCGCTCAGCACTTGACGAGGAGTAGACGAATCGACCGCCCCCGGGGTTTCCGTCACCAACCATCGCAGGAGTTGCCGCCAGAACATCTCGTGCGTCATATCGGCCACCGGCTGCGACATCTGCCATCGCCACGTTCCCGCAGTCGCCAGCACCGCCGTTCGTCCCCGCCCGAAATTTTCCGTCACCAGAAGGGGTAGACGCCGGTTGCCCGCAAGCACGTCCATCAGAGTGACCGCTCCCGGCTTGGCATCGCCCAACACCTGATAATTCGCGATTTGCGGCATCTTCTTCCAGCGCTCCGCACTTTTTTCGCGGCCATCTTCCAAACGGCAAATGACGCTATCCCGTCCTGCGCGCGTCAAATCGACCGATGAGTAATCCCGGTGAAAGGTTTGCGCCGAAGCCGGAAGATGGACCGGCAGAATCTCAGCGAGCGGCCCACCCGTATACCCGCCGTCACTCAACGCGAACCGCCCCGCCAAGAACAGCACGCCTCCGCCGCGGCGGTCGGCAAATTGCCGGATGAGATCCTGCTGGACCGGCGTAAAATAGCTGGCCTCCACGCTGCCAATGATCAAGCCATCGTAGGCAAACAACTCTTCCGGCTTCGACGGGAATCCGGAAGCCAGTTCGTTAGGACCGGAAATCCCCTGCCGGTAGATCTTGTTGGGCGTGGTGCGCAGCATGCTGACGATTTCCAGGCTGTGGTCGTCTTCCACGGCGCGCCGCAAGAACTTGTACTCCCACCGCGGTTCGCCCTCTATATAAAGGATGCGTTGCTTACGCCCGGATACATTCACGAGCCGCGTCAACGTGTTATTCGCAGTGTTCTCTTCGCCTGCAATCGGGTCGACCGTGATCTGCACGGTTCGCGGACCGGCCGGCCCCGCATTGAAGACCACGTTCTCGGTTTGCGACAACCCGTCGGCGCCGAGGGTCACTTCCTGGGAGGAAACCACTTTGCCTGTATCGCGAACCGAAACATGCGTTTTGCGCCCGGCAAACCCGTACTGCCGGAACGTCACCTGGGCACTCAACCGCGATTGCGCCAGCGCCCGGAGGGGCAGAGAAACCGCGGAAATCTCAATGTCGTTCGAGGGCGTTTCCCGGCCGAAACCGACCGTGTAAACGGGAATGCGCGCCTGGCGAATGTGGGCGATGGTTTCGGCATCCACGCCGCCCGCGTTATCCGATCCATCACTGAGCAGGACCACCGCCCCGACAGGGAGGTTCGAAGCCTCCGTAACCACCTGCTCTAACGTATCCCCGATATGGGTGGCCGGAGAATCCGCCTGCAGCTTGGCCAAGTCGCCCGCACGCTGAAGCGTCTTCCCGAACTCATAGGAACGCACTTGAAAGCGGCTGCCGAGCGAATCCGCCAGATGATCGCGCCACAGGCGAACGGCTTGCTCGATCCGCGGAGTTCCCGTATCGGCCAGCGCCATCGACCGGGAATGATCGAACAAGACCGTAACCACGTTCTGCCGGGGCCTGAGAGTTGCCACGCTCAAAGCAGGGTGCCAAAGCAGCAGCAGGAGCAGCGCCACCAGAGCGGTTTCGAGCAACCAGATGGCGATCGGCCGGGCCCCGGTGAGGAGGCCATGGTTCCGCCGCACCTGAAAAAAAAGCAAGACCGCTCCCGCCAGAGCGAGCAGGATCAGCAACGGCACGGGCCACGGAGTCAGAAAAACGAAGTGACCCTTCGCGAAAGCGGCCGGTGGATATTTGAAAAGCCATTCAAACATGCCTGAATGTGTGCCTGTGGCCTCAGTGTAACAGGGTCGAGCCGAGGTTCCGGATCCGCGGTGTTAATGGAGTTCGTTACCCACACCCTAGACAAGCGGCCGTCATTCGAGCCGTAAATGCTTGTTCTCCTCGATCACGGCACGCCACGCCGGGTGGCCAGCTATCTGACTGCCCACACCGTTACGAAAGCGATAGAGAAAGGCTGGGACAGGCTCACCAACGGCGCGTTGCTGGCGGCAGCGGAGGAAGCCGGATTCGACGTACTGGTGACGACCGACAAAAACATGCGCTACCAGCAAACCTTAAGGTACGAAAAATTGCGATTGTCGTTCTCGGCCAGCAGCAATGGCCCAAACTTCGCTCACACGCGCAGCGCGTTGCCGAGGCCGTGAATGCGGCTACCCCCGGCAGCTATGTCGAAGTGGATATTCCGCACCCGCCCCGCCCATTCGCGCCGGAGGACCATCAGCCCTGAAAACCCGTCGCCTTCGGCCACAGATAATGCAGGAGAGGCTTGTAGGTGTTTCAGGCCGTCAGAACATAGGCCAAGCGCCAGAGGCGCAGCCGTGGCGGCAAGTCGAGCTAGACGTTTGCTATAAATTGCTTTCAAAAAATCCGGTGATCGATTCCAGCAGGTGCTTGCGTACGGGGCCTGTGACGCCGTGGGCCTTTTGCGGATAAATGAGCATCAGGAATTTCCGGTTTGCTTTTTCGAGCGCATCGGCCATTTGCAGCGTGTTCTGGAAATGAACGTTATCATCTTCCACGTTGTGGATCATCAGTAACTTTGCTTGGAGCGCGCCGGCACTCGTCAAAGGAGCGCTTTTCGCATAGCCCTCGGGATTCTCCGAGGGCAGGCCCATGTAGCGCTCCGTGTAAATGGTGTCGTAATTTTTCCAACTTGTGACCGGTGCTCCGGCGACCCCGGCTTTGAAGAGTTCAGGGGCGTGGGTCAGGCTATAAAGGGTCATATAGCCTCCATAGCTCCAGCCGTATAGGCCCATGCGGGACGTATCCGCGAAGCCAAGCGTTTTCAGGTATTCAATTCCGGATTTTTGGTCTTCGAGTTCGAGCGCGCCCAGGTTGTGATAGACCTGCGATTCCCACCTGTGGCCGCGTCCCGCTGAGCCGCGGTTGTCCACCTGCCAGATTACGAAACCTTTTTGCGCGAGCGCCTGATCCCAGTTGACCCCGGCCCAGGAGTTGGTGACGGACTGCGCATGCGGTCCGCCATAGACCATGCAGATTACTGGATATTTCTTGCCTTCCGTGAAGCCGGCGGGCTTGATGAGCCGCCCGAACAGTTGCGTGCCGTCTTCGGTTCGGAAGCTGCGAATTTCGGTAGGCTGAATATCGAAGTCAGTTTCCGCGGCGTGATCGGCTGCGCGGTATACCGCGATCCGCTTCCCGTTTTCGTCGTGAAGGGTGGTCTCAGGCGGTGAAGCCAGGCTGGAGCGTGTGTCGAGGTAGGAACTCGCATCGGGGGCGGCTGAGATTGCGTGGGTCCCATCACCTTGCGATAGGCGGCGTTTGTTTGAGCCATCGAAGTTCACGGTGTAAAGCTGACGATCGAGGGGAGTGGTTTCCGAGGAGAGGTAGAAGACCTGCCCGGCCTTCTCGTCCACTGCGGCAACCCGAGTGACTTCCCACTCGCCGCGGGTGAGCTGGTTGCGGAGCTTTCCATCCAGGCTGTAGAGGAAGAGATGACGGAAGCCGCCATCGCGCTCGCTGGACCAGAGAAAGCCGGAGCCGTCTTTCAAGAAGTGCGGGCCATCGTTTACGTTGATCCAGGCAGGGTCTTCTTCGTGAAGGATAACCTGCGACTTGCCTGTCGTGCGATCCGCAAAGAGCAGATCGAGGCGATTTTGCACGCGGTTCATCTTTTCGACCGCAACCCGGCCGCTATCACTGAGCCAAGCCACGCGGGCGAGCAGGTTGCCGCGAGTTTCGCCGAAATCCATCCACTGGGTAACGCCTCCGGTGGCAGGGACGACACCCACGCGGACATCGGCATTGGGGTCTCCCGGCTTGGGGTACCGCTCCGGTTCGAGTTGGCCACGGGTGGAGAGGAGGGAAACCTGCGGGAAAACGGGTTCGCGGCTGACGTCGAATTGGAGATAAGCGATGCTGCGGCTGTCGGGCGACCACCAGTGCGCGGTTCCGAGGTCGAGTTCCTCGGGATAAACCCAATCGAGTTCCGCATTCAGGAGAGTGTCTGAGCCATCGTGAGTCAGGCGGGTTACGGTCTTGGTAGCGACTTCGAGAACGTACAGCTCGTGACCACGGCGGAAGGAGACACGCGCGTTGTCGGGGGACAGTTTGGGATCCTGTTCGTTGTCCGCAGTGTGAGTGAGCTGGTTAAAGCGGCTATTCGCGGTGTCCAGAATAAAGAGATCGCCGTGCGAGCTGACCAGCATTTGGGCGCCGGAGGAGAACCACTGCACAGATTGCGAAGATACACGGCGATTGGTCCAGTCCGCGAGTTCGGGAGACGGAGGCGCGATGGCAGCGTCTTCTAACGACTTCCAGGCGATTACTTCGTGGCGCTTTCCCGTGGCCACTTCATAAAGCCAGAGCTTGCCGGATTCGGTGTAGGCAAAGCGCTTGCCGTCGGGAGCCCAGATTACGGCGCCGCGCACGGGCCGCGTGGAGAGCGTGTCTTCAATCGTGATTGGCTTCTTGGCGGCAATCGCAGTGGCGGCGAGCAGCAGGAGTGCGAGGAAAACCGGCATCGTTGTGTCAATTGTAGCTTTGCAGCCGAAATTCCGGAGTCTACATGAGATCTAAAAGGCGCTGACGAATCAATGCCGCGGCGGCACTGTCTACAGCGATCACCAGCACGGTATCGTCCCCTGCAATGGTGCCGGCAACCTCCGGCCAATCTTCGTTGTCGAGCGCGACGGCGACAATGCTGGCGTGGCCGGGATCGGTTTTCAGCACAACTTGATTCTGGGCGAGGCGGACATCGCGGAGGAAATTGAACGCCTGGCTGGGAGCTTCCTCTTCCGCAGAGTTCAGTTGCTGGTAGCCGTTGGGAGTCTTGATCAGGTGGAGATCGCGGAGGTCGCGGGAGAGGGTGACTTGGGTGGCCAGGATGCCTTGGGATTTCAGCTCGGTGGCGAGTTCGTCCTGGGTGAAGATTTCTTTGGCACGAATGAGTTTCAGGATCTGGCCCTGTCTGTAAGTCTTGTTCATAAGCTTGCGCGGGCGTCGCGCAGAGCTTGAG
>JALYXI010000348.1 GCA_030947245.1 Acidobacteriota bacterium | reverse complement strand
CACGGTGTGTCTCCCTGAGCGTCGCTCCCGCGTCACGGACGTGTTCCAGAACGTCAATGAGTGTGATTGCGTTAAATATCCGGTCCGGAAAGGGCAATGCTTCCGCGTTGCCGCAAACCAGCAGTGGTTTTAATCCAAACTCGGTCAGCCGTACTCGCGCAACTACCAACCACCTTAGAGCGACATCCAGTCCTACCTGTGTGTCATAGAATTCATGGGATGCAACCAACAAACCGCCAGTCGAGCAACCTACGTCAAGGAGTGTGCGTCCCCTTTGAAACCCGGCAGCTCGTAGCGCGTCGTGCGCAATGCAAACCTGCGCCATCGTGTGCGACATATATCTGCCGGCCAGAGCGGTGGGCACTTCGGGCGTGATCTCATAGTAGAACTGCAGAAGTTCTTCGAAACTGCGGCTTTTACTTTCACGCAAGAGCCGCTCGCCCTTTTGCCAGTCGTCCTCGATGGAAATGTAAGGATCGGGAAAAACGCGGAAATCGGGAATCCCGCATCGAATAGGAAACGTTCTGCCGCACGGATCGCACCTGTATGCTTCACCGACAATTAAAAAACCTTTACACAGTGGACAGACAAACGTCATTAATCTGTATCCAGAGGTTTGTTAGCCGGCCCGAACAAGTATCCCATTGCTTCACCCAATGACCAGGCGCACAAATAGGGTATGAGCAGCAGCGATGCCAGCAACAGCGCCAAACATCGTCCTTTCTGAAAGGCCAGGCGGGCCGCCCGCCCATAGAGCACTACGGGGATGACGGCAATGCTCAAAAGTAATCGCCGCTGCTGCCGGGGGTTGGCGTTCTCAAAACGTCGAGCTCCGTAAGAACGCCCATGGCGGTAACGAAGCAAGATATATTCGAAAAATCCGCGGGACTGATGCGCCTCAACTGCCAGCTTGGGAAACATCCATAGCTGTTCGTTGTGGTTCAAGAGAGTAGCATTAAATTCCGCTTCCCAGAAGCCATCCTTGAGTTCGCAACTGTATTGATCGAGCAGTTCGCGCGGATAGCAGGCGCTACTCCCGGACAGAGCTCTCGCGGGACCAGCTTCCATTGGCCCCATGAAGGCCGTATATCGAGTAAAGTATTGGGCCCATCCAACCAGTGTGCGTCGACCGTTGTCCACCGGGCCGCCTACCACGCCTCGCCCCACACTATTTTGAACTGTAATCACATCCGAAAGCCATGCTGGCGGAAATCGACAGTGGTCCTCCGTAATAACCACCCATCGAGCACGAGCGGCGCGCACACCATCCCGGCGAAGTTGCGGAATAGCTTGGAATCCAGGCCTCACTAAGAGCCGCAATCTCGGATGTTTCAGGAGCTCCAACTGGGGGCGAGTCGCATCCAACTCAGATACAACCACGATCAGTTCTGCCTCGTTTAGCTCACACTGCTTCAGTAGCTCAGTGACGGTGGTCGAAGCAGTCTCACATGCCTTCCGGATCGGAACAACCACAGACACTTGCGCGTCTTTGATCATCGCGCACGTCTCCGGCCCGTTTCTTCGAGAATGCTCAGGAGTTGCGCGGCGGCGGACTCCCATGAGAATTTCATGGCACGCTCAAGCGAACGCCGCGAAAGGTCCGCAGAAAGGTTTGGCTCTCTTAACACGCGGTCTAGAGCTTTCGTCAGAGCAGCTTCGTCGCGTGGGTCCACGCAAATACCGGCATCACCCACGATTTCTTCTAACGCATTGCCCGTGCTCACGACCACCGGTATTCCACACGCCATCGCTTCAATTGCCGGCAATCCAAACCCTTCATCCAGCGAAGGAAGGGCAAAAACACTGGCGCCATTGTAGAGAAGGCACAATTCTTCATCACTGACAAAACCGGTAAAGCGAACTTCATCTGAGAGCTGTAGCTCCTGAACAATCTTCGCAAGTTCGGAGTGGCAACCCTTGAACCCATCCGATTTGTAATCGCCGGCCAGAAGTAATTGGACGCCGTACTTTCTTGATTCCAACTGCGAAAAGGAACGTATCAGGGTGGCTAGATTTTTGTTTGGACTGATCCCTCCTACATAAAGAATATAGGGGCGACCGCTGACGGGCTTCTTGCCCTTCTTGAATTTTCCGGAAGCAGCTTCGTACAAAACACGAATGACGTGCGGCTTAACCGAGAGCCATTTGGTCAGACAATCCGCGGAATAATGGGAGACAGTTAATATTGTGGTTGCTTGTGCAATAGCCAGCTTTACTTTCCAATCCCAAAATATTTTATGCCGCCTCGTTCCAAAAGAAAAATCGGGGTTCCGATCGGCAATGGTGTCATGGATCCCAAGCAAAATCGGTACCGGCCGGACAATCGGAAAGTAGGAATACACCGAAGGAAAAAAAAATACATCCAGCTTTTGACTCGCTACCGCCCCACTCATCGAAAGAAGGTCTCGCAAGGAACGTCGGCTTTCGGCCGTGGCAGCGTCAGATACCGTGTCGCAGGTGGAGACTAAGCAGGGCCGGAAACTTCCGTGCAAGTCAAACTCGGCGTACCCCTTCCTGTCCAGAAAAACAATAAATTCATGGTCGGTATCCGTTCTTGCAACCGCATTCAGCAATTCACGAACGAAGCGTCCGTAGCCGCGGCGGTTACTCCAACAGCCTCCATCGATGCCAACTCGCATTTCGGATCAGTAGACCTTCTTCTGTGGGGACATTCCTGCAAGATACCCCGTCATTTCGCCCATGGACCAAATAACCGTCAAAACAAAAATGCATGGTAGTGATCCCATGAATAACTTCATCTTTGAACGCTCTACGGAAATGCGCGCAAGACGGAAAATAATCAATATTGGTAAAGCGAGAGTCGCCCCGCCATAAGCAATTCGGACTAACCGTCCACGGCCTCTCACTCGCTCCGCACCGTAGCCGCGCCCGTAGTTAAAGCGCTGGCGCATAGCCGTACTGAATCCCATGGAGTTTTGGAAAAATACCATAGCTCCTGACATTCTGAGCACACGTCCTTGGGATCTGAACCTTTTATGAACCGCAGTCTCCCATGAACCGGCTGCCATCAGATCGCTGCAGTCCTCGAGTGCTGAGCGCTTGTAACACACGTTTGCTCCCGAAATTTCCGCAGCGAACTCGCGGAACAAAGGCGGGCAATACATTCCGTATTCACAAAAGAACAGACCGGCGTCGTACGCCGTCGCGGGTAGATTGATCATAATCGGCCCCCCTATCGCGGGAGCGTCCTCATCGGCCATGTGTGCTTGAATGACCTCGGTGCACCATGTTGACGACGGAATACATCGGCCTTCCGTTGATGCAACAATATCGCCGGAGGTTTCCCGGTAACCCGCCCAACGCAATTCCGGAATGGTCATTTTATGATTGAAGTGAAGAAACTTGATCCTTGGAAAGAGGATCGCTAGTTCCGACGCAGGATCTTCGGTAGAGCAATCTGAAACCACAATTTCGCGGGCTTCCGGTTGCTGCGAAAGCGATTCGAGACAGCGGCGAAGGATGTGTGGGGAATTGTATGATGCAATAACTACCGAGAGAACCATAAGCGCCGTTCCCGAAGGAACCTCCGGATATAAATGTAGACCTGTCCCTTAACCGTCATAAGACCAGGGACGCTGGAAGGGTACTTTAAGTAACACGCATCGATTCTCGGTAGAAGAATGGGATCGCTTCCGAGTGAAACCATCCTCAGGGCAGTTGTACAACCAACTGAAAATAGGTTACGGGCTGCGGCGCTTATTGCGCCATTGAACCTGCCGTATGGATAAGCGAGGCTTGCCACCGCTCCGCCAAGCCGTTCTTCAATGGCAAGCCTTGAGTTCTGAAGTTCGTCCCAGACTTCATTTGGCGTAAGAATACTCAAGTTGGGATGAGTTACAGTATGTGCACCTATGGAAATCAGCTTTGGAATCGTACGGAGGTCGCCCCAAGACATTAGCTGCATTCGGGGTGCAGATACCGGCTGGCTGGGCCAGTTATTGCTCTGGCCACAGTAGCCGCTGACCACAAAGACGGTCGCGGGCAGATTGAACTCTGTCAGGACAGGAAGAGCGTGATCCAAGAAGTTCCCAAAACCGTCATCAAAGGTAAGCGCGAGAGCCCCAGGGCGTTGCTGAATATTGGCAAGCGGCACTACAGGAATACCAGATGCCGCTAGTTCCTCCATCTGTCGGCGGAAGAGGTCCGGCCTGCAGGAGATCACAGAGCCTGAATTGTCCAACGAATGGAATGTAAGAACGCCGGACTGACCTTTCACTTAGGCACAGAAGATCGCGGTGGGGCCGACTTTGACAGGGAATTCCGTCGCGACAGATGCCGAATCAGTCCTGCGATGAAAGAGATACCATTATAAAAATGGTAAAGGATGTGGAATGGAATACCCGCAAGCGCGAATAACTTCCCCCGTGTTCCTGCAAGGAATACGTAAAATTGGGTATTTATAATTACTAAAATTAGTAACAAAAATACAAATGCAAATGCGAATACGCTGTAAGGCAAGTAGGTTACTGCAACTAAAATGGTTAATGCAACAAACGAGCCGATAACCACTCCAGTCCTCTGGAGTGTTCGCATGTTGGAAGCAGCGTAGCGGTGTCTAAGAAAGATTAGAAGGGAGCCGACCAACATAAGAGGAATTAGGCCTAGCATGTGATATCTATACGCTAGGGCTATGATAATAGCAATGACAATTAAGATTGCTGCAACAAACACCCGCGGTTTCGGCCCGGCCATGGCGGCTAGCCAATATCGGGACAATAGGACGAATAACACTGTAAACAGCGGTGTCAGAAAGTACCCCCGCCAATAAATCGCAAGCATCATGGCGAAGCCCATGACGACGAAAACCAAAGCAACACTGATCCGCTGGCTGATCTGAAGATTCAGATCATTTGGAACGAACCCATCTCTCAAGATTAATTCTGTCC
>JALYXI010000344.1 GCA_030947245.1 Acidobacteriota bacterium | reverse complement strand
GAATAGCGTCCATCGTAAGTGAACAAGCCTAACTGGCCGTTGTTGCCCGAATAATACCGGTTCTGCTGGTAGCGCGCCGCCTGTCCCCCGAACTTCAGCAAGTGACGGCCAAGTTGTTTGGTGAAATTATCTGAATACTGATATTCGTTCGTGATGCTGTCGTTCCCAATTCCGACCGAGCCGATGCTGGACAAGCCCTCGGTTCCGCCCAGGCCAATGCTGCTGATGCCCGGGACGGGTTGGCCGCCCGGAATGCCGAGCTTTTGGTTGCCGGTTGTTCCGAAGAGACCGTATATGTCGGCAACCGTATCCGTCAAACGGATGCGGGTGAACGCAACCCGCGCTTCGTTCACCACGGTAGGAGATATCACGCGTATCCAACTGATCACGCCGCCCGTGGTGGGGTAAGAACTGGTGGAAGAGATCGAGGTTGGCAGGGCGACCCGTACCGGCAGGCTGTATGCGCGCCCGATGGAGAATCGCCCGCTGAAGCTGTCCTTAGTGCTCGCGCGGTAATCGACCTTCGCATCGCCCTGGTCGTTGTTGACGGCGCTTGCGGAGGTGCCGAGAAAGTTCGACGCAAGGCCAAGTGCCCCCGTACCTATGTTGTTGGGCACGGGATATAAGCGCGGGTCGGCAAACAGGGCCTTCGCTACGGGGTTCACGATCCGGCTAGGCGGGATGATATTGCCGGAAAAGGGAAGCCCTGTAATGGGATCGGTAACCACTCGGGCCGCGGAACCGTTCACCGGAGTGAGCAGCGCCGAAAGATCGCCCGTCCGGTAGGACAGCGGAGCTACCGTCGCGCTGGACGGTCCTTCAGTCCGGTCTTTGGCGCCCTGGTAATCCACAAAGAAAAACAGCTTGTCTTTCTTGATCGGTCCCCCGAATGTGCCTCCATAAATGTTGCGCTTGAAGGCGGACCGCGCCGCTCTTGACCGGTTCGCAAAAAAACCGTTCGCGTTCAGCTTGTCATTTTGTATGAACTCGAAAACGTTGCCGTGGTATTGATTTGTGCCGCTCTTCGTCGCCATATTCACGACAGCGCCGTTGGCATTCCCGAACTCAGCGCCCGTGTTGCCGGTTTGAACCTTCACTTCTTCCAGCGCGTCCGGATTGGGGTTGTAACCAATCAGATTGTCGATGGAGTCGTTAAACTCCTCGCCATCCAGCAGGAAATTGTTGCTTTGCTCACGATTCCCATTGACGTAGGGGCGTCCACCGCTGGTATTCCGGCCAATTCCCGTAAAATTCCCCGTATTTGGATTGATCGAGCCCGGAACCAGCAAAGTGACCGTCGCGAAGTTCCGGCCTTTCAGTGGAATGTTCGTGACCGTGTTGCCTGTGATGGTCTCCCCGGTGGCGGCGGACTCCGTCTGCAGAATGACAGAAGAGGCGGAAACCTCAACCGACTCGCTTACTTGTCCAACCTGTAACTGGACGTCTACCCGCGCAATCTGATCCACCTCCAACCGAATCGGACCGGCCACGGTCCTCTTGAATCCCTGCGCTTCAACAGTTACGGAATATTCGCCAACCGGCAGAAACAGAAGGTTGTAAACGCCGGAACCATTCACTTCGGCCGTGTTTGCAACGTTGGTTGCGACGTTTCGCGCTGTCACCTTCGCGCTGGTGATAGCCGAACCGGAGGGGTCGGATATGGAACCTGTAATGGTTCCAGTAATCGTCTGTGCGGAAGAACTCGCGAGACTACACAGGAAAAGCAAGAAGAGACGTTTCATAATCCACCTATTTAAGGGGACGATACCACGCTCTGGACCTGCAATTCCAGCGCACCGGCCGGGAATCGCGGAATGTACCCTCGCCCGAGCGAAAACCCGGGCCAAACCCGCGCCTTTAGCTCACGCGAATGTTAACGGCTAACCGCTTTCCGCACGAAGAAAAAAATCAAAGCCCAGACGATGAGAAAGACAATGAACAAAATCTTCGCGATTCCGGCGGCGGCGCCTGCAAGGCCTGTAAACCCGAGAGCGCCGGCGATCAGCGCGATGACTAAGAAGATCAGTGACCAGTGAAGCATAATATCCTTTTTGGCCTGTAGCCGCCGGTTTAAAAGCAATTGTCGCGCCACAATGCCGCCTACCTTGCAAAACGATTAGGCGAACGCTGACCTCCTTTCGCGCAAAAATGTTTTTAATCCCGAAACGATCGGGAATCCCGCTTCACTACTAGTTATAAAGAGCAGCAACGGCGGCACTGGCTCGCACATGCTGTTCGGAGGATTTGTGCGGGCCTGCCACGACATGCGAATTGAGGGAGTCAATAGAGCCGTGATTACGACCAGCTTTGTCTGTTATGAGCGAAAGCCGCTATATAATCGATGCACCGTGCAGCGGCACACCTTCGACGCGGATTATGTTCGGCGCCTGGCTGCCTGCGACGACGAGACGGAACGGCACTTTACCGCGTACTTCGGCGACCTGCTCAGTGCGAAACTCCGATCCCGCCTTCGTTCTCCCCACCTAATTGAAGACGTGAAACAGGAGACCTTCCTCCGTGTGTTGAAAACGATCCGGCTGAAGCACGGCTTGGATGAGCCTTCCGCCTTGGGATCGTATGTGAACTCGGTGTGCAATAACGTCCTGTTCGAGGTGTACCGCGCGCAATCGAAAACCTCGGATCCGATCGAAGACTGCGGATCGGACGAGGCAAGCGCGGAAACAACGATGGTTGATCGCCAGGAGCGCGCGGAGGTTCGCGAGGTCCTATCCGGAATGCCGGAGAAGGACGGGACCATCCTGCGGTGGTTGTTTTTCGAAGAACGCGACAAAGATGAAGTCTGCCGCCAATTGTCGGTAGATCGGGAGTATTTAAGGGTGCTTGTGCACCGGGCGAAACTGCGCTTTCGCTCGGACTTCTTAAAGCGGCAACTGCCGCGGACGTCTGCGGCGGACCGGGTGCCCAAGTTCAACGTGAACCAGCGGGGAGGCAGATAATGGACCATGACTTCGCACTGGCGACGAAGGCGCCTGAACGGTACTTGCTGAATGAAATGAGCGAGCCCGAGCGGTTCAACTTCGAGGCGCATTATTTCGTTTGCGAGGCCTGCGCCGAGGATGTCCGGAACGGTGAGGTTTTGGCGCGAGGTATCAAAGCAATGGGCGGCGAGCTTGCGGAGCGGAACCGGAAACCCGCGCATGCGCCTGAGCGCGGGTGGTGGACGATGCGTGAGCGCGGATGGTGGAGCTGGCTTTCGCCGTCGGTTTTCTTACCCTCAGCCGCGGCGGCCGCCATGACCCTCATAGCCGGGTATCAGACCCTGACAGTGATTCCCGCGTTGCGCGCCACGATAGAGCCGCAAGCGGTGGAGCCGGTGATTTTGCGGGCTGTCGCGCGAGGGGAAGAGCCGGCCGTCAAAGTGGAGCGCAAGACAGGCGTTTCGGTCCTTGCGCTCGATGTGAACACGGGCGAGCCAGGGCAGCCGATAACTTGGGAACTGCAACCGCCCAACGGTGACCGGGCGTTCTCGGGGAATGCGAAGGTTCCGCCATCGGGTATGCAACTCGAACTCTGGCTGCCCAACGCGCGCCTGCGGCATCCCGGCGCCTGGAGCCTTATCCTGCGTTCTCCGCAGGGTGTGGAAACGGGCCGGTATCCATTTCGAATCGAAACTCAATGAGGTGTAAATGAACTATCCACGACGCTTTATCTTTCGCGGTAATGCTTCCGGTGTTTCCGCCCACATCCGCCGTCCGGAGGACCGTATCTTGCCGGTTCAAGCGGCAAGCTCGCTTCCGGTCACCGGCGGCATATCGGAATCGAAGGCGGGTCCGCAAAGCCTGGGAAATTATCTACACTTTCTGTTCGCGGAGACTTCGGCCCATGGCGATTTTGTCGACGGGAAAGCGGCGATGGCAATGACCCGCAAAGAAATCCCTCCGGACGAAGTGCCGACGCGGACCACAGTGACGGCAGCGGTACGGGGTCTGCACGTGGGCAAACGATTTGTGGCCGAACGGGCGCAGGTAGGCTTGGTTTCAAACAGCCCGGCGATAGGCAGTAAGCAACCCTCTATCCGGCTGGAAGGGAACGCGATTGAAGGGGTGGTGGTGGATGGCCACAACCTCAAAATTACGCTGGACGAAGAGTTGTTCAGCCGCTACGACACCATGGAGAAATTGCAGGCGGCGCAAGGTCTCGCGCCGGAGCAGACGAACATGTTTTACTCTCCCGCCGGTGCGGGGCGGGACCGGCTTTATGTGTCGGGCGGAATGGCCTACGCAACCATTGTGCGCAGTATGGATTGGGTGAACGGAAGGCCTGAGGACCTCGAAGACCTCGGCGTGAATGCGTTCTATCTTCCCGGTTTTGGCGCCGTCTACTTCGGTGAACTTTTCATCTCGGAGTTTTCCCGCCGGTTGACCATGATCCGCTTCCAACTCGGATCGGATGCCGGCGGCGATGTGGCTGTCGCTGAAGGGGAAACGAACGGCTCGCACTGGCCCGAGTAAGTACGCCGCGCGTCAAGCGGCAGCGCCCGTGCTGTGCGCATTCCTATTGTTTGGATGCCGTGATCGTCACAAAGAAGCCGAGCAACTGCTTCGATCGGCCAAAGCGACTCTTCGCCATGGCGAGCTGGCGGACGCGGAGAAGTCGGCGGCTCGCGGCATCAGGATGGTTGCGTCGTCTGGTGATCGCGTCCTCGAATGGAAGTTCCGCCTGCTCCTTTGCGAGGCGTCGCTACTGGCCCATCCCGGAGCGGACGTTCTCGCCGAGTTACGGAGGCCATTGCCGGCAGAACCCGGATTTGCAGCCCTTGCCGCACGGAAGAAGATGCTCGAAGGCCGTGCTCTGTTCGCGCAAGGCAAGTCCGTGGAATCGGGCGAGGCTCTGAATGCGGCGCACCGGTTGGCGGTCTCCGCAGAGGATCAGGAAACCCTGAGTGACATTGAAATCCTACAAGGCTCTCGGCTTCTCCAGCAATTTCAGTGGCGCGCCGCGGAAGCAACACTGAGTCTCGCGCTGACTCGAGCGAGGTCGGCCGGGCTGCCGTACGAAGAGGCTGGAGCGCTCTTGAATCTCGGAATGAGCCGCGTCGACCGGCATCGCTACGACGAAGCGATCGATTACTTCCAGCGGGCGGCGGTAATCGCGGCTCCGGAATCGAGCACGCTCTACCATGTTGCGCAAGCGGATCTTGCGACTTGTTACTACAGCCTGGGTGAATTCGATCGCGCAATCGGGATCCAGCGCCAATCGATTGCGCAGCTTGAACGTACCGGCGATCAGCTTCACCTGCAACGCGTGCTGGGAGAAACCGGGCATACCTACCAACAGCAGGGCGACGGGAAGCAAGCGGCGGAGTACCTGGAACGCGCGCTCCGCATCGCCCGGAAGATCGACAGGAAGGGCGATGCCGCCATTTGGGCCGGCAATCTGGCGGCGCTCCATAGCGAGCTTGGCGAATGGGACAAGGCCGAGCGCTTCAATCAGGAAGCGATCCGCATAAAGAGCGGGCTGCACTCGCGCACACAGGTTTATAACGCGCTGAACGCGGCTAGAATTTCAGCCGGGCGCGGGCAGTTCGCGCAAGGCGAGCGTCAGTACCTTGAAATCATCGCCACGCATAAAGACGATCCGGCAGTTCTTTGGGAAGCACACAGCGAGCTTGGCCGTAACTTCATGTTGCAGCGCAAGCCGCAGGACGCGCTTGGTGAATTCGAGGCGGCGGTCGGCATCGTCGAGCAGACGCGGTCCGACCTGCTCAATACGGAATACAAACTGCCTTTTCTTACACGGCTGATCCGGCTCTATCAGTCTTACGTGGACGCGCTGATTGAGCAGGGAGACTCTAATCGCGCTTTGGTAGTCGCCGACTCCAGCCGCGCGCAAACGCTTGCTGGCCGGTTCGGATCGGCTCCCACCCGGCGTCAGCCAGCGGCCTCGTTTGCAAAGATCGCGCGGGAAACGGGTACGACGATTCTTACCTATTGGCTGGGGCCAAAACAATCCCAAGCGTGGGTGATCACTCCGGGCGGCGTCCGGCACGTCACGCTTTCGGGAGAAAGCGAGATCGCCAATCTGGTAGCCGACTACAACGAGGCAATCCAGCATCGTCTCGCAGATCCGCACCGGAGCCGCATTCCAGCCGGCGAGCGGCTTTTTCAGTTGCTGATTGAGCCGGTGCGGCAATGGGTGCCCGCCGGCTCTCGTATCGTGATCGTACCCGACGGGATGCTGAGCGGTTTGAACTTTGAAACACTGACAATTCCGGGCGTATCGCCGCCGCGGTATTGGATCGAAGACGTGACCATCGCAATCGCTCCATCCATCAACGTACTCGGCGGCAGGCGGACCAATGCTCTGCGCGGGCGCGGGTTGCTTGTGATCGGCGATCCCGAAAATGTGGATGCCGCGTATCCGCCGCTGAAACGCGCACCGGTCGAGATCGCGAATGTGACACGCCACTACCCCGCGGAATCGCGCGTTGTGCTGCGGAAGAAGGACGCGGTTCCTCAGGCGTACCGGAGCGCGGACGCGGCTCAGTTTGATGCCATCCATTTCACGGCGCACGCCACTGCAAATCGCGAGGATCCGCTGGATTCCGCGGTGCTGCTGACGGGAGGAAAGCTGTATGCGCGAGACGTTCTGGAAATACCGCTGCACGCGGGTTTGGTTACAATGTCGGCCTGCCGGGGAGCGGGTTCGCGGATGTACACCGGAGAAGGGCTGGTGGGGTTTGCATGGGCCTTCCTCCGGGCTGGCGCCCGCAACGTGATTGCCGGGCTATGGGACGTGAACGATCAATCGACTGCCGACCTGATGGATGTGATTTACGATGAATTTACGGCAGGACGGAAGCCGGTCGACGCACTGCGTAGCGCAAAACTGGCACTCATTCACTCCGAGACCAACTTCCGAAAACCTTATTACTGGGGAGCATTCCAAATCTACACAGTGGATCCCCTGCGATAAGTTCTTAGGCCGCGTGCTCGATCTGCTGGCGCTTTGGGAGGCCCGGTCGTGAAGAAGGAACCTTTCGGGTGAACGGGCGCTTCCGGCCGACCGGCCAGTAGAGTCAACCTCAAGTGAAGCGTCCGGAGTTGCCGCCGCTCGTACCGCAAACTCCCGTGGCGAAAGTGGAAAGCAACCGGTCCACAACTGTGGATCTGCAAGCCGGGCACCTAAGATCCACGTCGGCCTCTGACATACGGCGGAGCTGCTCAAAAGACCGCCCACAGCTCTGACACTGATATTCGTACATTGGCATGCTAACCCATCCTAGAGCTTCCGAGACGCGAATGCGAGTACACACGCAATAGGCGCCATTTGCGGTGCAATGTACTAACCTAAGCAACCTTGATCTGGTCGCCAAACACCGGGATCTGGTCGCCCAACACCGGAATTCGAGACAATGTCCGGCATAACCTGAGCGCTAAGTTCGCACCGTCCGGCTTGGCTCCCCGACATGGATTCGAACCACGATTCACGGCTCCAAAGGCCGCTGTCCTACCATTAGACGATCGGGGAGTAGGTGGTGAACGCAGCAAGATTGCCTCGTTCTTTCCATTCAGTCTACCGCACGCACCGGCGCGCTACAATCGCACTGGAAGCCAATCCTGGCCGGTGCCGGGCACGGACTTCAAACCCGATGTGCGGCACTCTGTGCCGCGGGTGGGTTCGACCCCCACTGGCTTCCGCCAAGCAAGGATTCCGTTGCAACTCGCGATCGGAACGGCTTATCCGCTCTAGCTTTTCCACGCTGAAGCGCTCAGGGCAGCAAGCCTCGCTTGCTTTCCCAATGCCGAAGGAAAGCTTCCGCTTGCGGGAAGCCGCTCTCGGTTCCGCGGAAATGGGTGAGCTCAACCTGACCGGGGTACCACTTTTCCGGCTGCTGGGATTCATGCGCATAACAGGCGGCCCTCCTCGTCGATTCCACACTGGAAATATCGACGAACTCGGTAGGAGAGAACATCATGGTGTCGCCGGAGACTTCGTAGAAGTACAGGGCGGACTTCCTGCCCCCGCGCAGCCAGGCATCCAGAACAAGCATCGATAGGGCGCGGTGGTCGCGATGCCGGTCGACAGGCCAATGAGCGAAGACAATGTCGGGCTTCTCGGAATCGAACAAGCGGCGGAAATCCTCGTAGTGCTGGTTATCGACGATTGCCCGGCCATCGTATTGCCCCACAAAAACCGCGCGCGCCTTTAATATCCGGCACGCTTTCTGAGCCTCGGCGCTGCGAACGGCGCCGCACTGTTTCGGGTCGAAGCCATGACAGAACCCTTCGCCGCGGTTCATATACAGCAGCGCCACTTCATGCCCCAGATCCGAATAGCGCGCGGCCGTACCGCCGCAACCGCATTCCGGATCGCCTGGATGACCGCCCGCGATAATTAGTTTCAGGCTCCCCGGCCGGGGCTCGGCAGCTTTTGTTTCCGTCAGCGGGCTCACGAGCGGGAAAGCAGCGGCCGTCACCAGATTGCGGCGCGAGATAGACATAATAGTCGATTCTAGTGAACTTGGAGCACGTGTAACTCGCCCGTCCCGCTGCTCTCAAATGAGTGAACATCGTTGAATAGAATCGGAATCGAGTCACCGTTGTGAACGGGCGCTGTCTCGCTGTTCACCCGCACCGTTCCCTCGCCGTTTATCACGTAATAGAACTCCTCTACGCCTGTGTGGACCTGCTTGTCTACCGAGGCGCCCGCGGGAATCAGGAGATGGTCCACATAGGACCAGTTCGTAAAGAACACATCCGGAGGAAGCGCCCGGCGGTACTGGACCTTCCCACTGGGCTTCAACAGGCTTCGGTCCAATTGCATAGAAATGAACGGCGGCTTCGCATCCAGAGCCGCTCCCACCCTGTCGTCGCCCAGGTCGAAGTTGTCGTACTTGCCCTTCACGGTTCCCACTGCGATGTTCATCCATGCCACCGGCTTCTCGACCGGGTTATAAATCGCATGGGATTGCCCCATCCGGCAAGGCGCTCCCGCCGGTCCTTTCAGCAAGGATGTCCGGCCATCCACCGTGAACTGCGCTTCACCGTCCAGGATCACAAACATCTCTTCCATCTGATTGCGAAAGTGATGCCCAATCCCGCTCTTGGGCATGATCACGCCGCGATAAAGAAATATCAGGTTTACATCGAGCGACGAAGATCGAACAGACCGCGGTAATGCAGTTCGCCCGCGCCTGCGTGGACTGCCTTGATCACGTTGTACTTTTCCGGTTCGGTATGCGCGATGCGAGCGGCAAGTGGATCGCGCCCGTAAGCCGAACACACCAGCGTGAAACCTACGATTAGCTGTCGCATGTCAGCTATTGTGGCCGACCCAGCGGCAAGCATTCCGAATCAACCGCTGCATCATCGGGTGCGTCAGCGATTCGATCGTGTGTCCTGGAGCAATGTATGCGAAGCGGCCCTTGCCCTGCTCTCGCCACCAGCCCGCTTGCGATTCCAGATTGTCCCGGGAGATCGCTCGCAGCAGCAGATGCTCACGGTCCAGGTAGTACTTCACTGTGTGTTGCTCATCGAACACCTCGAAGTCCTCCACGCCCGCCGTGATCGGATGGTTCTTGTTCTCTATTCGAACCGCAAAGGTGTATGGCTTTGGATGTCCCCCGTAGTCGCCCCCGAACAGCTTGTAATACAAACCGCCCGGCGGATAAATTCCCTGTGCATTGTGAAGGGCTAGAAAGCCGGCGCCATTGTTGACGAAATCCCAGATAGCCT
The DNA here is from genome assembly GCA_030947245.1 of Acidobacteriota bacterium. Lineage (GTDB taxonomy): Bacteria > Acidobacteriota > Terriglobia > Bryobacterales > Bryobacteraceae > JALYXI01. The sequence goes on along the minus strand of JALYXI010000344.1, from coordinate 1,243 downwards.
GCTGTTGCGCGTCCGTCATCCATTTCACCGCGGGCTTGTCGTAACCGTTCGGCCAGTTCATGCCATCCCGCAGAATGATCAGGATCTGGTATTCTTTCAAGTTCTCCGCGTTCAGCTCCGTAACGTTTTCAATAAACGTGGCCGGGATGTTCTCACTAAGCAGCGCGCGGCCGATTCCTTCCCGCGCGATCACGGGGCTATGGTAGCGGTCACCCACCAGTACCAGCGCCCGCGGCCGTTTCGCGGACTGAAATACATCCGATGTATTCTGTGCCGTGAGGCAAACTATGGCCAGCAGCGCGCAAGCGACCGGTTTCATCCGGGCTACTCCACGTCGAACAGCAGAACCCGGTAGTCTTTCGATTTCAGCGTGTTCTCAAGCGTAGGCCACACCTTCTTATGGATGTCGCTCGCCACCCACTTCTGCCGCATCTCTTCGCTCCGGTATGTCAGCGAGAACCGGTAATTCACGCCCTCCGGCGCACCACCCTGAAGCGCGGCCCGCAGCTTTAGCAGCTTCAGGTCGATATAGCCGGGATACTTCATCGCAGCCGGCTTGAAAATCTTATGATAGTTGTCCAGCATCTCATGTTCCCGCGCCGGATCGACCGATAAATCCACTTCTAGAAGAATTGGGTGCTGCGCCGCCGCCCCGAACGCGTCTCTTGCGCCAAACCCCGCGCTTAGCGCAGCCGCACCCGCAAATACCGATCTAAAACAATCTCTTCGTTTCATCCGATTCTCCTTAGTAGAGCGCCTTCTCGCCCGCGAGAGGCAGCTTGATCCGGTAGAGGCTCGTTTCAGCGGTTATGTACAAGGTCTTCCCGTCATCGCCCCAATTGCAATTCGCCGGTGTCTCGCCCGGTTTAATCGTTCCCAGGTGCTTGCCCGCGGCCGAAAAAACCCAGACCCCGCCCGGTCCCGTGCCATACACGTTACCTTGCGCGTCCACCTTCATGCCATCGGGTAAGCCCGCTTCCTTCTCCGCCGTCACATCCGCGAACACTCTTCCATTGCTGACCGTTCCATCCGGCTTCACATCGTAGGCCATCCAGACCTTCCGCTTCTCATCGGAGTTTGAGATATACAAAGTCTTCTCATCCGGCGAAAACGCAATGCCGTTCGGACGGGTCAGATCCTTGATAATGGCCTGTAACTTGCCATTCGCGTAACGAACCACGCCATTAAACTTCAGTTCTTTCGCGGGGTCTTCGTCCTGCTTCAGAAGCCCGTATGGCGGGTC
>JALYXI010000330.1 GCA_030947245.1 Acidobacteriota bacterium | reverse complement strand
TACGTAAAAGGAGTGGTGCGCGCATTCAAAGACGATACCCGGATTCTTGCCTGGGACGTCTGGAACGAACCGGACAACCTGAACGATTCGAGCTATAAAAAGCAAGAACCGGCTGACAAGGTGGCCCGCGTCACAGAGCTGCTGCCACAGGTATACAAGTGGGCGCGAAGTGCCGGCGCCTCACAACCTCTCACCAGCGGAGTATGGAAAGGAGACTGGTCCGCGGATTCGAAACTGAGCCCCATGGAGAAGATCCAACTGGATTTGAGCGACGTGGTCTCGTTCCATAATTACGGCGCTCCGGATGTTTTCGAGGAAAGAATCAAGTGGCTGGAGCGCTATGGACGCCCTATTCTATGCACGGAATACATGGCGCGGGGGAACGGAAGCACGTTCGCCGGAATCCTGCCGGTCGCTAAGAAGTACCACGTCGCGGCCATCAATTGGGGGTTTGCAGCGGGAAAAACGCAGACCAATTTGCCATGGGATTCTTGGAAACACCCGTATACAGACCGCGAACCCGCCATCTGGTTTCACGAAATCTTCGATTCCAGTGGCACGCCGTACAAGCCGGAGGAAGTCGAACTGATCCGGCTCCTGACGGGTACACAGGTATTTCGGAAAGCAGCCTGAAATGCGAAAAGCCGGCTGAATGGGCCGGCTCTTAAAGTCTATGAAACGGGGGGCTCGCTCGCATGACATATGCACAACGGACGAACCCTGCCCGGGTGAAGCTGCGGGATTATCTCTTAGGCGATGCTCACTTCTTCCGCCTGAAGGCCTTTAGGACCTTTTTTCACGATAAATGAGACGCGGGCGCCCTCATCAAGGGAGCGGTAGCCGCTGGCGGCGATGGCGGAAAAGTGGACGAAGACGTCCTCCCCGTTTTCGCGCTGAATGAAGCCAAAACCCTTGGCTGCGTTGAACCACTTAACTGTACCTGTTTCTTTCATGGATCTACCTTTTTCTAATAATTTGCTTCTGACGTATCGCTTGAGGAGGATTGGGGCACTGCGGAGGGAGCGGAGCTACTTCTGGGTACCTTCAAAACTGAATCAATCGACTTGCCAGGATTTTCTACTGTCCTGAAGTGTACCATGCCGCGCTATCCTACAGCGACATGTGGAAACTGATTTTTTCGGGTGCGGCGCTTTGCGCGAATCTGACGATGGCGGCGGAGAACCAACTGACGCCGGACGAGAAGCGGGACGGGTGGGTGCTGCTATTCGATGGAAAAACCATGGCCGGCTGGCGGGACCCTGGCGAACTCACCCCCGCGGGCAATGCGTGGACCATCGAAGACGGTTGCCTGAAAGCCACAGCCAAACCGCTGATCACGGAAGACCTTTTTACGAAACGAACCTTTCGCGATTTCGAACTGGCTTTCGATTGGCGCATTGCGCCGGGTGGAAATAGCGGGGTCAAGTACAGGATACAGAAGCACCTGTTTATCGCGGCGCCCCTGCCGGACAAAAAAGAGAAGTTCGAGGAAACGGTAGAACGCAGTTTCCGCCAGCCTGTAACGGGAAGGCCCGAAAACCGCCAGGACTACGTGGTGGGATTCGAGTACCAGATCACGGATGACACGGCCAACCGCGATGCACGGAGCAATCCAAAGCATACCGCCGGAGCGCTCTACGACATGGTTGCCCCAACCACCGATGCCACGAAGCCCGTGGGCGAGTTCAACCAGTCGCGAATCGTGGTGCGGGGAATGCACGTCGAGCAGTGGCTAAACGGAGTGAAAGTAGTGGATTCCGAGCTGAACGGAGAAGCGGCGCTTGCAGGAATAAAAAAACGTTGGGCGGCAGCGCCGGAGATGGTGAAACTCCTGAGCGAACAGCCGGTAAAAGATTGCCCCATCTCTTTGCAGAATCACGGAGACGAAGCTTGGTTCCGCAATATCAGAGTGCGGGAACTGAGATAGTGAGATAACTCCGTCAGTTTGGAGCGTTACTTAGCGCGCGCTTAACGGATCTTTGTCTACTGCGGAAGACCGGACACCACCCTGGGGATATGAAGGTACATCTGGTAGAAACAATAGGCCGTCAGCATCAGGCAGATACCGGCCGCTACCCGCCATGCCTGTTCAGAACTGGAACGCACCGGCCCCGGAGTGCCCGCCAGATAAGCAGCCACAAATCCCGCCGCCAGTCCGCCCAGGTGCGCCGTGTTGTTGATTCCCGGCAATAGCCCGAACAGCAAGCCATAAATCGCCCACCGGATATATACCGCGCGAATCGATTGGCCCATCGCGTTGCGGTTCCGGACGCCTAGGGCGATCATGGCGCCGATCAGCCCGAACAGTCCGGCCGAAGCCCCCACCGAGGGGCTCATCGGGTTCAAATACGCACTGGCGAAAAATCCACCTGCTGTCGCCAACGTATAGAGCACAAAGTACCGCGCCGGGCCGTAAACCTCTTCCACCTGAGCCCCTAAGTCGAACAGCACCCACATATTCATCAGGATGTGGAGCCATCCGGCATGCAGATAACCCGCTGTAATCAGCCGGTACCATTGCCGGTATCCGATCACCGCGGCTCCGGTCTCTCCCCCGGCCTCAAACAGCAGGCGGTCACCGTTCATCAGGCCCCCTGCGAACAGGGCAAGGTTCACCAGCACGAGGACAAAGGTGGCGAACCGGGCATTAGGAATGAACCCCATCACCATTTCGCCCGCATTGCGCCGGTCCACCGCGCGCGGCGCCACCGGCTCCCCGCAATACGGGCAGATTCGGTCGCCGGACGAAATGAACGCCCGGCATTGCGGGCACATGCGCCGTTTTTCCGCCATTCTTCCTACGATTCCGCCCGGGGCGGCCGCGAAATGTCGTCCAACTGGCTTTCGCGCGCAAACATCGCCTGATCGGGCTTGCGCCGGATGATCATCCGGCCCGCGATCCCGAAACCGAGAGCCAGTTTCACCAACTCCAAACCGGAATACGCGTTGTGCAACACCCAGAACACCTTTCTTTCTCCGCTTTGCGCGGTTTCGGCGAGATTGTCCAGGCTGCGCCCTAACGCGGTAATCTGCGGCGTTAACCCGAACCGGTCGATCAGCACGATAATCAGCATCGCCAGGCACAATACGATCGACAGAATGGGCGGGCGGCTTCCGAATACGAATAGCAGCAGTAAAGAGAGACCCAGTGCAAGCTGAACCCATTCCCACTGCTCAAAATAAAAACGGTTCTGCTCCGCGGCCAAGTGACGCAGCAGCGAACGCGTTTCCGCGCGTCCGGCGGTATGGATCTGTTCCGCATACCGGATGCCCGGATCGCTCATAAACCGCTCCACAGCGCGGAAATTGTGCACCGCAACCAAGTCAATACATGCGCTCCCGGCCAGCCAGGCGCCCAGGATCAAACAAGCGAGTCTTCGGAGTTGGACCAACCTGCAGATTACTACATGCGGGAGAGTAAAGTTTCCCCTGGGCTTAGCCCGCTGCCTTCACGCATATTTCTAGATAGAAATCCTTCTGTTTCCTATCAGATGCAAACCGGGTCATTCAATTGGCCCGGATCGGGGTCTAGCATTCACTTAGTAAGGGCTTCGCGCAAGCGAAATCCGAAGGAAACCATGGGCATCGGACCGATTATTATCATCATTCCCGAACTGTGGTAATTCGGTAGTTCTGTTGTACAGCGCGTAAACAGGCGCGCGACCTAACATTCACACTCTCGAAATTCTCGTAATGGAGAATTATTAGCCGAATAATCTTCCTTGGTGATATCATACTTCCACATCGCCAAGGAAGCTTTATTTCTTGCTACTCTTTCCGCGCCGGATCTTTTTTCGAGCCGTTTTCGCTATTGTATTTTGTGCGGCAGCCCTGAACCCGGCTGTTCCGGCCATTCTCAACCGAAACCATGCTGTGAACCGGGAATTGCATCGGGAGGCCACGCGAGTCTTGGCGGTTTATTCCGGCCACCATGCGGCGCAGGCTATTCCTCTGTGGAAAGACGCGGCCGACCGGGCCATTGAATTAGGTGATTTTGAATATGCCGCGAAATTTCTGAATAACGCTGGAGCCTGTCAGATTTCGCTTTTCCAATACAAAGATGCTTTAAATACTCTTGAGCGTTCCCGGCTGCTGACGGAAAGGACCGGCGACCGGGAATCCCTCGCTACTCTCAACACCAACATCGCCTCGCTCTACCTTCAGATGGGGAATGTACAGAGCGCCGCTTTGGCTGCGGAACGCGGCGTTTCGTTCTTGCCCAAGAACTTTCCCGCCGGCGGTAAGGTCTTCCGGCAGGGAGATAAAGTGGTCCTCCAGTTGGCTGCTATCCGCGCCCGCCAGCATGATCTAGCCCGCGCCGAACCGTTGTTCAGCCAGGCGATCGATGCCGCATACGCCGCGGGAGATCCCGCTACAGCCGCCTGGGCCTGGGATTACCTGGGGTACGGCTATTACCAGGAAGGCCGTTTAACGGATTCCTCGCGCGCCCTCACCGAATCCGTCCGGCTCCGGAGATCGTTCCATCTCCCGAATCTCGATAGCTCTTTCTTCCACCTTGCATTGGTTCGTGCCGATCAGGGTCATCCGCGCGCTGCCGCCGCCTTGCTCAATTCAGCGGTTCAAGAACTTGGCATTCCTGGGAATGTGACCCCCGCCTGGAATATATTCAGTGCGCGCGGGCGTCTTGCACTTTCCGCCGGTTTATTTTCCGATGCTTGGATAGATCTCAGCAAGGCGGTCGAGATGGCACGGGAATGGCGCACCGGAATCGTGGCGAACGATGCGAATCGAACCACGTCGGAAACCGGCCTTTCCGGCTTGTACGCTTCCTATATCGAAGCCGGTAACCAGCTTGCGCTTCAGGGCCGCCCCGGGCTGGCGCGGAAAACTTTTCAGGCTATCGAGGAAAATCGCGCCGCCAGTCTCCGGGCCCTCACTCCTCAGAAAGCCGGCTGGAGAAGCCGTCTTCCTCTCGATTACTGGGAAACTCTTCCCGCGCTGCAGGAGGCGGAACGCTCACTTCTCCAGCGCGATGTGCCGGAAACACGGGCGGCTGTCTCGAAACTGCGCTGCACCTTGGATGACATAGAGGCAAGATCCGGCGTGCCTCCTGAGATGAAAAGCTCGCTGGCCGCCGCCTTCCCACCCCAGAATAAACTGGACCCCCGGACCGTTCTGATGAGCTTCCAGATGGGTGACCGGAAATCATGGGTTTGGGCCGTCACCCATGAGCGCATTTCCGTTTATCCCCTCCCTTCCCGCGCGGTCATTACCGGACAAATTGAAAAGTTCGAACGAACGCTTCGCGAGGGAAACCCGCAGGCTTCTGTTCTGGGCGCATCTCTCTATCAACTCCTGTTCGGCGCCATACCGGAGGAGTTGAGGAACCGCGAACACTGGCTGCTTTCGCTCGATCAGGAATTGTTTTCGCTTCCTCTCTCCGCCCTCGTCATCGGACCGGATAAAGGGCGGCCCTTATATCTGGGCGAAGTTCATGCCCTGCAGGTCATCCCAAGCGCTTTGATGTACCACGGCTCCTCGGAAGCAGACGACTTTCGCGGCAGTTTTCTCGGCGTGGGCGATCCCATTTACAACCGGGCGGACCCGCGCTGGAATGCCAAGACTCACGAATCCCGGCTTACGCCGGCCCTTCTCTTACGGAGCGCCGCCAACCCAAAATCGGACGCAAGCCC
>JALYXI010000324.1 GCA_030947245.1 Acidobacteriota bacterium | reverse complement strand
ATGTGATCCAGGAAGCGGATGCCTGTCGAAATCTCATACCGGCCGCGCCCTTCAATTTTGAGCGCGCCACCGATCTGCGTTTCCTTGGTGTCGCGTTGTACCGCCGCGTTCCGCGCCACTTTAGCTTAAAACCCCTGAGCTCACGACCCCTGGCAATTGATTGATGTCATCGAGCACTGCAATCGCGCCTTCATCCCGCAACAGCCGGGCGAGTTCCGCTACTCGCGGGCTCCCTGGCGCCGCAATGCCGATGAACGGAACCTGCGCCGCGGATGCGGATCTCGCGTCATCCACAGTGTCACCGATATACCAGAGCGCCGCGTGCGAAAAACCCTCGCGCAATTTGAACAGCCCTTCCGGAGCGGGCTTGGGATCCACTACATCATCCACACCGACCACCTGACAGAAAAGATCCGGAGAAAACCGCTGAAGAGTCATATTGGCTTCCCACCGCAGCCGTCCGGTAAACACTGTGAGGACATTTCGTTCCGCCAACCCTTCCAGCAAGCCAGGTTTCGGAATCCAGCGCTCCCGCCGCATCAGGCCACCCTCATGAAATACATGCTGAAAGTAGTCGACCACGTCCTGAAACGGAACCGCGAAGCCCTCATCCTGAATCAATTTATGGCTTAGCGCCCAATCGTCATTCCAACCGCCCTCATTCTTTAAGTCTTGAATGCGTTCCGGCGTCACTTCCGCAGCGGTGAAGTGCTCCACTGTTACCTGGATCGCGGCGCGATAGGAGTCAGAAACGTCCACCAGCACTCCATCCATATCGAAAATCAGGAGGTTCACCAGATCCGCTCCAGTTCGGCCAATAACCGGCGGGTCTGGTCGCGATTCCCTACTGTAATCCGCACGCCACCTTTGATTTCATAGCTCCGGTCGCGGACTAAAATCGCCTGTTCCCGCAGGGCATCGCGGATTTCAACCGCTCGCTTGCCAACTAGAGCCAGCACAAAGTTTCCCGCGCTTGGAACGTGAGCGATCCGCAGTTTCTCAAGGCCGATCACTAGCATCTCTCGCGCAGCCAGGACTTCCGCCACATACCCGGCGATAAACGATGGATCCGCTACGGCGGCCTGCGCCGCAATCACAGCCGGGGTATTTACGCTGTACGGCGATTGGGCTTTGTGCAGATACGCGATGTTTGCCGCATGCGAAAAAAGGCAGCCGATCCGCATCCCGGCCATTCCATACACTTTCGAAAACGTGCGGCTCACAAACAGGTTGGGAAATTCCGCAATCCACGGCAGCGCCGTTACACCGTGAAATTCGTAATACGCTTCATCCACCAATACCACCGCGCGCCGCGCCCGCTTGACAATCTCATCGAGTGCTTCGAGCCCGATTCCGGTTCCGGTCGGGTTATTCGGATTGCTCACAATCACGGCCCGTGTTTTCGGCGTGATCGCTTCCAGCAGTTCGCGCAGCGGGAACTCGAATCCCGGCGCCGGATAATCCACTTCTGTGACTTTGGCCCCGGCGACTTCTGAATAGAACCGGTACATGGCATACGAAGGCCGCAGCAGCAATACTTCCTGGCCGTCGTCCACGTAGGTGTTGATGAAGACCTGAATCGCCTCATCCGTCCCATTCGTCAGAACGAACCGATCGGGGGCCACGCCGAAATGTCCGCCGAGCGCCTCTTTCACGCCGTCATAGGACGGGTACACGGCCAGCCGCTCCGGCGTGAGCGCCTGACGCAACGCCTCCGTCACGCGCGGTGAACAACCGACGGTGTTTTCATTGAAATCCAGCCGGAGCTTTTCCATCCGGTTTCCCGTCGGAGGAGCGTACGGAGCCATCGCCAAGACGGCTTTGCGAGGCCGAACAGCACCCTTCGGCAGCCGCATTACGCCAACCTCACTTCCACTGACCGCGCGTGCCCTTCCAAACCTTCGGCCCGCGCGATGGTGGTTACGGCCGGCGCAATGGCGGCCAAAGCCTCACGGCTTAACTGCTGCACAGTAATCACCTTACAGAAATCGTGAACCGAAAGCCCTCCGCGGATCCGCGCGGCTCCCCCTGTCGGTAGCACATGGTTTGGGCCTGCCGCATAATCCCCAGCGGCTTCCGGGCTATACGGCCCGATGAACACGCTCCCGGCATGCCGCAGCTTCGGCAGAATCGATTGATCCGGCACGCTCAGGTGCTCCGGCGCAAACCGGTTCGAGATTTCCACGGCCTCATCGAGAGACCGCACAATTACCACCGCGCTATTCCGCTCGATCGATTTTTTCGCCACCGCCGATGTGCTTAACCCGGCCATCTGCCGCTCAATCTCTTTCGCTACAGCGTTCCCCAACCGCCGCGATGTGGTCAGCAGCACTGCGCTCGCATCCACATCGTGCTCCGCCTGCGCCAGCATATCCGCCGCAATGAACCTGGCGTCCCCTTCGGCGGCAATAATTAGAATCTCGGTCGGACCTGCTATAAAATCGATCCCTACTTCCCCCGCCAGCAGTTTCTTCGCCGCGGCCACGTAGATATTCCCCGGACCTACAATCCGGTCCGCGCGCGGCACCGTCTCCGTCCCGAACGCGAACGCGGCAATCGCCTGCGCCCCGCCCATCTGAAACACGCGATGCGCGCCTAACAAATGCGCCGTGCCGAAGACTTCATCCACAGCCCGTGGCGACGTTACGCAGATTTCCCGCACGCCCGCCACAGTGGCCGGGATTACCGTCATCAGCAGAGTGGAAGGAAGCGGGTATCGCCCGCCGGGAATGTATGCCGCCACCGTGTCGAGCGGCCGAACCAATTGCCCGAGCCTTAACCCCGGCCGCAACTCCTCGAAGTGCTCACGCGGCATCTGCCTTTGCGCAAACTCGCGGATGTTGCACCCGGCAAGTTCAAGCGCGCTTCTAAACTCCGGCGTCAACCGGCCTGCAGCCGCTTCCAATTCAGCCCGCGGCGCCGCCAAAGTCTTGCGCGATAATCTGTCGAACTTCCGCGCATACTCCATCACCGCGCGGTCCCCCCGTTTCCGCACGGCCTGAAGAATGGGACCCACGACGGCTTCAGCCGCCAGCATCCGCACGGCACGCCGCGCCAACACCTGCCCCATCTCGCTCGCAGGAAGAATTCTGATCATCTACATCACAATCTTGTTCAGCGGATATTCCACAATGCCCTGACCGCCCGCCTGCTTCAAGCGGGGAATGATATCGCGCACGGTAGATTCCTCAAGAATCGTGTTTACCGCGCACCACTCGCGATTGCTCAGATGCGAAATGGTCGGCATTTTGAGAGCCGGCAGGACGTCCAAAACAGCCGCCAGGTCCCGCTCATGCACATTCATCATCAGCCCCACCATTCCTAACGCATTAATCGCGCCCTCCAGCAGCAGCCTCAAATCTTCCAGCTTGCCTCGCTTCCACGGATCTTCCCAAGCGGCGCGGTTCGCAATCAACTGCGTATTCGATTCCATCACGGTATCGATGATCTTGAGCTTATTTGCCCGCAATGAGGAACCCGTCTCCGTGACCTCAACAATCGCGTCGGCCAGCACCGGAGGTTTCACTTCCGTGGCGCCCCAACTGAACTCCACTTTGGCCTGAACGCCATGCGAAGCCAGGTATCGCTTAGTGGTCGCAACGAGTTCCGTGGCAATCACCTTTCCTTGCAGATCTTTGACGGAATGAAAGGCCGAGGCTTCCGGCACCGCCAGTACCCAGCGCACTTTGCCGAAACTCTGCTTGGCATACACCAGGTTCGCGACTTCCACCACAGTCGCGTCATTTTCTTCCACCCAGTCGCGCCCGGTCAGTCCGGCGTCCAGGATTCCGTCTTCCACATACCGCGCCATTTCCTGTGCGCGAATCAGCATGCACTCCATCGCAGGATCATCGACGCTCGGGAAGTACGAACGGCTGCTCGTCGTAATGTTATATCCCGCGCGCCGGAACAGATCGATGGTTGCCGCTTCCAGGCTGCCCTTGGGAATCCCGAGTTTCAGCGTCAAACCTTGCCTCCGTACACGGCGTCCGGATCGTAAGTCCGCTTATCACTCTCGATCCACTCGCCATCCTGCCACACCCGGTAAAAGCAACTCTCGTAACCCGCATGGCACACTCCCGGGCCTTGCGCCTCCACCCGTACCAGCACTGCGTCTTGATCGCAATCCGTAGCGATACTCTTTACCAACAGCCTGTGTCCGGAGCTTTCGCCTTTCGTCCAAAGCTTTCCGCGCGAGCGGCTGAAGAACGTAGTGAACCCCGTTTCCACTGTGCGCCGGAATGCTTCTTCGTTCATATAGCCCACCATCAACACGCGTCCGGAATGGTCATCCTGCACCACCGCGGTGACCATTCCGTCCTGCTTTGCGAAATCGAGATTCGTCTCCATAAAAAACAACGGCCCGCCGGTTTTAAACGGCGGGACCCTTTCCAATCCTGAAAAATGATTACTGAACCGAGTAATTAGGAAAGCGCAGGCCGGCCGCAAACTGCCGCATGGTGATGGAGATGCAAATGGCCCGGCGCGAAACGCATAAACAAGAAGTATACCAGCAGGATGTTCCACCGCAACTCCAAGGCCGCGCGCAGAGCGTCGCCCTCGGCGCCTCCGGCCTAGATCCTAACTTTTGGACGCCCTGGGCAGCTAAGAAGTCGTGCGTTTCTATTCAGTTAGCGCCGTTATGCCGCGAAGCCGAAAGAGCCGCTGTTGTATACTCTGTGCAGGAAGAATGGCACAACTAGACAAAACGGTTTCGCTAGGCGGCAGGAGGGTAGGTGACGGGCAACCTTCCTACATCATTGCGGAGATCGGTATCAATCACAACGGCGATCTGGATCTGGCCCGCCGCCTGATCAGCGTAGCGGTTGCAGCAGGCTGCGACGCCGTTAAGTTCCAAAAACGAACCGTGGACGTCGTCTATACGCCGGCGGAACTTGGGGCGGCGCGTGAGTCCCCCTTCGGCACAACCAACGGCGATCTGAAACGCGGTCTGGAGTTCGGCGTGGAAGATTACCGTCAGATCGACCGGTATTGCAAAGAAGTCAAAATGCCCTGGTTTGTTTCGGCCTGGGACGAAGCGGCCCTCGATGACATGGACGAGTTCGACATGCCCTGTCTAAAAATTGCGTCCGCGTCGCTCACGGATGACAGGCTGCTCCGCCATACCCGCGCTAAAGGCAAGCCCGTAATTCTCTCCACAGGCATGAGCACCCTCGAACAAATCGATCATGCGGTGGACGTTCTGGGCAAAGACAATCTCATCCTGCTTCATGCATGCAGCACGTATCCGGCACATTACGAAGAGCTGAATTTGCGAGTCATTCCCCAACTCCGCGAGCGGTACGGGGTTCCTGTCGGCTATTCCGGCCATGAAACCGGGCTTCCCTCCAGCATCGCCGCGGTTGCATTGGGAGCTTGCATCATCGAACGCCATATCACCATTGACCGTGCCGGTTGGGGTTCGGACCAGGCGGCATCCCTTGAGCCGAACGGCATCGGCCGCCTGGTCAGCTACATTCGCCTGGTGGAGCGTTCCATGGGCGATGGCGAAAAGAAGGTCTACGAGCGCGAACTGCCTATCATCAAGAAGCTGCGCCGCGT
>JALYXI010000296.1 GCA_030947245.1 Acidobacteriota bacterium | reverse complement strand
GGGGCAGATTGAATGGCTTGAAAGGGAGCTCGCGGCAGCGAAGGCCGAAGGCCTTGCCTCCATTCTCTTTATGCATACTTATCCGAGCGAACTCGGCCACAGTTCCGAGCGGGTACGCGATCTACTCAAGATTCATCGCGTTCCGCTGGTCGAGATGGGCCATACCCATTACAACGAGCTCGCCAATGACGGCCGCACGATTTACGCGGCTACGCGCTCGACCGGACAAATCGAAGAGGGGCCGGCCGGTTTCTCTATTACGAACCTGGACCAGGGCATCGTAAGCTGGAAATTCAAGCCGCTGGGGAACTGGCCGTTTGTCATGATTACCTCGCCGATCGAACGCCTCCTGATTACTGAACCGGATCGGCAGGTTGTTCGAGGTACCGCCGAGGTGCGAGCCAAAGTTTGGGGCGCGGCGAAGGTAAGCCGGGCGGTGCTGCAAGTGGACGGCGGGACACCCCTGCCCATGGCTGCCACGGATTCTCCCTCTGTGTGGAGCTGTCAATGGGATTCGTCCGCGGCCCCCAACGGAGAGAACCGGCTCACTGTCACAATCCACGATTTCGACGGCAATTCCGGCCAGGATACGATCGCAGTCTGGGTGAGTCAGGACGGCTCGTACCCGACCCCGCCCTACGCTCCGGGTGATTCGGCCAATGCCATCGGTCCATATCTATCCAAGGGAATTCTCGGGACGCAGCTCGGCCCGAATAAGAACGGCCGGAAATGGTGATGCGGTCCGAAACTGTCTTTTGTTCGCCCGAGTCGCGTTCGCGCCTGCACATGAGAGATCAGCCGCGGTGAGTCATGCTTTCACCTGGTCAATCGCGGCCATCACGATTCTGCTGATACTCGTTCGGCCCAAACGAATTCCTGAAGCGGTTTGGGCATGCTCCGGCGCGGGGCTTCTGGTTCTGCTCCAACTGATCCCTTTCGGGAAAGCATTAGCAGCAGTGGCCCGGGGCACGGATGTGTACCTGTTTCTCACTGGGATGATGCTGTTAGCGGAGCTCGCCCGCCGGGAAGGATTTTTCGACTGGCTGGCGGCCATCGCGGTGAAATCGGCTCGAGGTTCGCGGAAGCGCCTATTCACCCTCGTCTACCTGGTTGGGATCGGCGTCACCACCTTTCTTTCGAACGACGCGACTGCGGTCGTACTCACTCCTGCAGTGCTCGCAGCGGTAAAGAAGGCGCGCGCCACGCCTCTTCCTTATCTATTGATCTGTGCCTTTATCGCGAACGCGGCCAGTTTCGTTTTGCCGATCTCGAATCCTGCCAACCTCGTGGTATACGCCTCCAAGATGCCGCCACTCCTGACGTGGCTTCGTTTCTTCGCCTTGCCTTCGGGATTGTCGATTGTGGCAACGTATATCGTTCTGCGGCTCACTTCAGGAAAAGACCTGAAAGGGGAAATGGAGAGCAATGTCGATCGCCCCGCGTTGTCCTCCGCCGGCCGTAGGGCCGCTTACGGGATCGTCGGAACCGGTTTCGCCCTGATTCTCGCGTCGGCCTTTAATGTGGATCTTGGTCTGCCGACATTCCTTGCGGCGTTGGCAGCGACGGTTCTGGTGACATTCGAGGATCACGATGCGCCTCTCAGCATCGTAAAGGATGTCTCCTGGAGCGTCCTGCCCCTGGTTGCCGGATTGTTCGTTCTGGTGGAAGCGCTGAATGGAGCAGGCGCGCTCACCATGAGCCGGACAGCGCTTCAGCAGAGCGCCGCGGCCACTCCGCTCATCGGAGCGCTTGCCTCCGCGTTCGGTGTTGCGTTCCTTTCAAACGTCATGAACAATCTGCCGGTCGGGCTGATCACGGGCGGGGCGATACACGCAACCAAGGTTCCGGAACTGATACGGAACGCACTGCTCATCGGCGTCGACCTGGGACCGAATCTATCGGTTACCGGATCGCTAGCGACAATTCTCTGGCTGGTTGCGCTACGGCGCGAAGGCGAAGAGGTCGGTTTCTGGAAATTTCTGCGATACGGCGCACTGGTGATGCCACCGGCTTTGATCTTGGCCATCCTCGCTCTGCTGGTCACGACCAGATAGCAAAGGAACGTCCTCCACGGCTCACTGTTTCAATTCCGATGTTGCCGGCTGCCGGGCATCGCTGGGTAGAGTTTCCGGTACGCGCAGCCAGACCAGAAGAAATGCTGCCGCCGCGATGGCGGCAAGGGTCAGGAAACTGGAGTTATAGCCGTAGCGCTGGGCGACAAATCCAGCAAGCGTGGTGCTGAGCGAAGCTCCTATCCCGACGGCGGTCGCGAGCACGCCTTGCGCCAGATTGAAGCGTCCCGCGCCCCGCGTCAGGTCCGCAATCATCAAAATGGAAACAACAGCAAAGATAGCGTTTGCGATACCATCGAGCACTTGAATCGCGACCAGTAGCGGCACGGAACTGGTCAGTACATAGAGCACTCCGCGAACGGGAAGCACGCCGTAGCCAACCAGCAGCAGCGGCTTCCGTCCCCAAACACCGGCCCTGCGCCCCACCCAGGCGGCAAGAAGGGTAATGATGAGTTGAGTTGTAATCACACAGGCGGACATGAAGAGCGCGGATTGCCGCCCTTTGCCTTTGGTTAACATTTCCCCGAGTTGGGGAAGCATGGCCGCGTTCGCGAAGTGAAAGAGCGCCGCGCATACGATGAACACGAGCAGGGTGCGATTTTTTAGCAATTCGAGGATGCCCGAAGTGCGTGCCGGCTCTCCATCCGTCCTGGCTCCGCGCGACCGTTCGTAGTCGATTTCGCCGGGACGGATGAAGGAAAGGGAGAACAGTGTTGGTATGGCGAGGAAGGCTACGGAAAAAAAGATGGCGCGATTGGACAGAAAGTAGCCGATAAATCCCATTAGCAGGGCCGCGGTGACGTTGCCCGCCGAATTGAAAGTTTGATTGCGGCCAATCCGCCGGTCAAGCCTTTTGTCCCCCACCAAGCCCAGTGAGATCGCGTTCAAAGTCGGCCCGAATAGCGTGGCGACACAACCCAATAAAACCTGCGCCGCGATCACGAAGGGAAATGAAGGCCGCAGGGCAAGCGCGAGCGCGCCCACGACGAGCAGGGCGACGCCAAGCGCAATCAAAAACCGTTTGCGGCGAACGCGGTCGATGAGCGCTCCAACCGGCGTTTGCGCGAAGACGCCGGTAAGCCCTCCCACTGAGAGCGCGATGCCGATCCTTGCGTCCTGCCAGTGGTGGGACGCGAGATAGATCGCCAGGAAGGGCCCTACCCCCGTCTGGACGTCGGCTAAAAAGAAATTCAGCCAGTCCAGCCCTCTTAGACTTCGGCGCGATGGCGATGGCTGATTCTCGTCCATGTATAATCCGCGCTTTCGGGATTAGGTTGAATCGTTTTCATGGTTATTGCGGCCGAGGCGGTCCCTTCGGCCCACCTTTCCCTTTCTTTCCCCCACCCGGACCACCGCCTACCGTGCCAAGCAATCCTTTCTCCGCATAAGCGCCGATGGAGTTCCCCTGATCGCCCGGCTGGCGAGTTGGAAGCTGATAAGCGCCTGCCTGATTCACCAGGACGTAAAGCTTGTCCTGATTGGTGTTCCCGCCCGCCCCGCGCACATTGACAGAAATCTGATGATCGCCATCCGGAACCTGAGTGGAATTCCAACGCGCGCTCCACATCTGGGTGCTGCCGATCCGCGTCAACGGGCGCTCGTTCTCGTTGTCGATCTGATACGTGGCCGCGGCTATGCCCTTGTCGTCCCAGATCTTGGCGCGTACTTCGACGGTTCCGCGCACCACTTGATCGGGCTGCGAGGCATCGGTAATCAATTGTTTGTCGGCCGGTGACGTAATCATGGCGAATGGCCAATTCCCAAGCGGCTTGAATTTCCAACTCACTACGCCGTGGTCCAAATTCGCGATAGAAAATCCCACCGGACCCTCTTGAGCTTGCCCGGTGGAGCGAGTGGCGGCGTAAATGGTATGCCCATCGTTAGCGATGTGGTTATAGTGCGTGTGGCCGACATCGACCATCAACACACGATTGCTTTGGATCAAGGTTTGAATCGCAGAACCGCTTTCATTCAGCTTGCTCGGAAACGCGTGCATGAATAATACAGATTGAAGGCCCTGCCGCGAAGCGGCCGCAAGATCTTTCGTCAGCCAATCGAGCTGCTGCGGCCCGATGCCAAATCCGCCGCGGCCGCCTCCGTCCAGGGCGTTAACAAATACGAAGTGATACCGGTCGGCGGTGAAACTTTGATAAGGTACCGGCTCCAGGTAGCGGGTAAACAGGTCGATCCCGTTCCTGGCATCATGATCTCCAGGAACGGCATAGAGCGGAACACGGAGCTGCTCGGTCGCCTGTTGAATCAGCCGGTACTCCTCCTCGGTGCCTTCATTGGCGTTGTCGCCCGGCAACACGGCGAAGTTCACTCCATTTAGCAGGTACTGGTTCGTGTTCCGGATGATGCTCTGGAAATCCGCGTAATTCTGTTCTCCTCCGCCGGTGATGTGCAGGTCGCCAAAATGCACCCAACTTACTACGCCTGGATTCAGGATCTTTGTGGTTGCGCCGGCATCGGCCTTTGGGTTGGCAGGCCGGGGCGCCGGCGCGAGCGTTGCAGCGCCGAGTAAGAC
>JALYXI010000264.1 GCA_030947245.1 Acidobacteriota bacterium | reverse complement strand
CTTCCACGCCGCGCCTTTTCCGGTGGCAAGTCCCAACGCCGAACCGCCCAGCATCCCTGAAACATAAATCGCATCCCGCGGCCGGGCTCCCGATCGCCGTAGCGCCTTGCCCACAGGAACGGCGCCGCACACCACAATGTCGCACGCCACCTTGTCCGCCGCGGCCAGATCGCCCCCCGCCAGCACCGTTCCCGTCCGCGCGGCCAGTTTCAACAGTCCGGCATAGAATGCCGCAACCCAACGCCGGTTTGCCCTCTCCGGCAGGGCCAGCGAGAGCAAACAGAAGCGCGGTTGGCCCCCCATAGCCGCAATATCGCTTAACCCGCGCGCCAGCGCCTTGTGCCCTACCTCTCCAGCTTTGTGCGTGTCCCAACGGAAATGGACGTTTTCAAGCAGAAAATCCGTTGTAAACAGAAGCTCTTCTCCACGCCGGGGCCGGTAGATCGCGCAATCGTCTCCAATCCCCAGCGCGACCCCGCTCTTCGCCGGTAACCGCTTTCGCAACCGGTCCAAAATCTCTCGTTCATTCATAGGGATAGCTGACTTTCCGCAAGTGGGTAGATGGTACAATAACTCAGATTCGCCCGGCTCGCCGCATATGGGTTTCCCGTTAAAGTCCTCTTGTTGTACCCTCATTTTTCTCTGCGCAACTCCACTGCGCGCCGCCTCGCCTGAAGCTCTCGAACAATTCGAACTCAAAGTCCGCCCTCTGCTCGCGAACCGCTGCTTTGCCTGCCACTCCACTTCGGCGTTAGGCGGCCTCACCATGACGTCCCGCGAAGCACTCCTGCGCGGCGGAAAATCCGGACCGGCGCTCGTTCCCGGCAGACCGGAAGAAAGCCTGCTCATCAAAGCCATCGAACATACCGATGAGCGCATGAAAATGCCTATGGGCGCCCCGAAAATGCCGGATTCCGAAGTAGCGCTGCTCTCGGATTGGATCAAGGGCGGAGCAGTCTGGCCTGAAGCCGCCAAAACCGCCGTTGCGCCAAAAGGCAAATACATCATCACTCCGGAACAGCGCGCTTTCTGGGCATTTCAACCGCCGGTTAAATCCGCAATTCCCGAGGTGAGGAACGCAGCCTGGGCGAAAGACTCCATTGACCGCTTTATTCTTCAAAAGTTGGAAGCGAAGTCCCTGGCTCCCAACGCGCAAGCCGCAAAGCGGGATCTGATCCGCCGCGCGTATCTCGATCTCACCGGCCTGCCGCCTGCCTATGAAGAAGTTCAGGCCTTTGTTCAGGACTCCGCGCCCGATGCCTACACCAGGATTGTTGACCGCCTGCTGGCTTCCCCGCGCTACGGTGAGCGCTGGGGCCGCTATTGGCTGGACGTTGCCCGTTACGCCGATGACCGACTGGACAGCGACGTCGAACTCCCCTACCCGAACTCTTTCCGCTATCGTGATTGGGTCATTCAATCGTTTAACGAAGACCTTCCGTATGACAAGTTCGTCAAAGCTCAAATCGCCGGTGACCAGATTGACGGTGGGACCAATAAGCAGCTTGCCGTCGGGTTGGGCTTCTACGGCCTGAGCCCTGAGCTGACGGACGATAAAGTCGACGTCACTACGCGCGGATTTCTGGCTCTCACCGGAGCCTGCGCCCAGTGCCACGATCACAAGTTCGATCCCATTCCGACGAAAGATTATTATGCTCTGCAAGGAGTGTTCAGCAGCACTAAGCGCGCTCAACTGGAGCTCGCGCCCGCTGAGGAAGTGAAGCGCTATAACGACCAGGAAAAGAGGGTGAACGAAGTAAAAGCCCGCGTTGAACAGTTTCTTCATCAGCAAGCCGATGAACTGGCTGAAATGCTCGCTTCCGAATCCCCGCGCTACATCCGCGCCGCGCGTAAAGTAGCAGCGGCCTCACCCTCGCAAACAACGGCCCAGGTAGCCCTAGCCGATCATCTTGATCGCGAAACGCTCGAACGCTGGGTCAAGTACCTCCAAACCGGCCCGGAAGACAACAAATACCTCCATGGCTGGCGCGACGAATCTTTCGATCTCAGCAAGTTCCGCCAGGAAGCCCTTTCCGTCCTCAAGGAACGCAAAGCCGTCGACGAGAAGAATGCGCGGAACGCGGTCACCAACGACCCAAAAGCAAAAACCGATACCGCCGCTCTCCCCGCGGACCGCTATTATCTCTGGCGCGACCTGTATTTCAATGATTTTTACGGCCGCGAATTTAAGCAGGAAGAAGACGGCATTCTCTGGTACGGCCCAAACCGCGGCTTTCTCACGTCGGATGGCACCGTCGAGCGTTTTCTCGAAGGCCGCTGGAAAACTTACCTCTCCGACATGCGCGGAGAACTGAAGGACCTCTCCGCCGCCCTGCCTCCGCAATACGCGTTCGCGCACATAATCAAAGACAACCCGCAGCCGCGCAACGAACACATCGCGATTAACGGCGTGCCCGAAAATCCGGGCGAAGAAGCGCCTCGCGCGTTTCTTTCGATCCTCAGCAAGGGCGATCCTGTTCCTTTCAAAGAGGGAAGCGGCCGCCGCGAACTGGCCGAAGCGATCGCGAGTCCCACCAACCCGCTTACCGCCCGCGTGATCGTCAATCGCATCTGGCAGCACCACTTCGGCGAAGGCCTGGTCCGCACGGTCAGCAACTTCGGCCGAATGGGCGAAACGCCCAGCCACCCGGAGCTTCTCGATTACCTGGCCGCCACTTTTGTCGAGAATGGCTGGTCAATGAAAAAGCTGCACCGCGAGATCATGCTGTCCGCTACCTACCAACTGGCCACTGACAACAACCCTCAGAATTTTGCGATTGACCCGGACAACCGTCTCCTGTGGCGCGCCAACCGCCAGCGCCTGGATGCCGAAGCGATGCGCGACACCTTGCTCTCCGTTTCCGGCGAACTCGATCCTACAGCCGGTGGACCGCCGGCCTCCCTCAGCGATGAAAAGAATCGCAAGCGCTCCGTCTACGGCTTCGTCAGCCGTCGCAAACTGGATGGCACCCTCTCCCTTTTCGATTTCCCGAACCCGAATCTGACCGCTGAAAAGCGTATCTCCACCGCCACGCCGCTGCAACAACTCTTTTTCCTGAATAGCGGCTTTTTGGAGGCCCGCGCGGGAGCGCTTACCCGCCGGATCGGGACCGCGGGTACGCCTGAAGAACGCATTCGCAAGATGTACCGGATCGTCTTCGATCGCGAAGCCACGCAGGATGAAATCCGCATCGGCAGCGCTTTTCTTTCCGGCAAAAAGGACGCTTTCCGTCCCTATGCCCAAGTCCTTCTCAGCTCCAACGAACTGCTGTTTGTCAACTAACAGGAATGCACATGAACAGACGCGAAGCACTTGAAAAGCTTGGCGCCGGATTCGGCATGGTTGGCCTTGCCAACATGCTGGGCCAGCACTTCCAAGCTGAAGCCGCCTCCATTGGCCCCAACTCGCAAACGCCCTCGCTCGAACCCAAGCAGCCCCACTTCGCGCCCAAAGCCAAACAGGTCATCTTTCTATTCCTGAACGGCGGCCCGTCTCAAGTCGATACGTTCGACCCCAAGCCTTCCCTCGCCAAGTACCACGGCCAGCCTATCCCGGGCGACTATCCCAAGGCCAAGGCCGAACGCGGCACCCTCATGCAATCGCCGTTCAAGTTCCAGCGCTATGGCCAGAGCGGTCTCGAAGTCAGCGAGCTATTCGAAAAAACCGCCCAGTGCATCGACGATATCTGCGTCATCCGCTCCATGCATACGGACCTTCCCGCGCACCCGCAGGCCATCCTGCAGATGAACAACGGACGCATCATCCCCGGCTTTCCCTCGATGGGCTCATGGATCACTTACGGCTTGGGCACCGAAAATCGCAATCTTCCCGGCTTCATTTCCCTTTGCGCCGGCGTTCCCGATGTCGGACCCCAACTCTGGGGTTCCGCCTTCCTTCCGTCCATCTACCAGGGTACCTATGTCCCCGTCGATGAATCCGACCCCGAGAAAATGATCCAGCACCTCCGGAGCCAATCCGGCGGTTCCGCGGCGGATCAAAGAGCCCGCGTCGATCTTTGGGAGCAACTCAACCGTCTGGATCTTTCCCGCCGCGGTCCGGATGCTCAACTCGAAGGCCGCATCCAATCGATGGAAGTAGCCTACCGGATGCAGGCCGAAGCGATGGATGCTTTCGATGTCGCCAAGGAACCCGAAGCCGTCCGCGCCCGCTACGGCGTGCCCGCGTCGAAAGATCTGACTGAAATGAAGATCAAGTCGGCCACCCGCGATGGCGATTTCGCGCGCGGCTGCCTAGTTACCCGCCGTCTCATTGAACGCGGCGTTCGAGTCGTCCAGCTCTATTTCGGAAACGACAAGCCGTGGGACAGCCACCATGACATCCTGGTTCACCGCAAACTCGCTCTTCAAGCCGACCAGCCCATAGCCGCTCTCTTGCAGGACCTGAAAGCTTCCGGCTTGCTCAAAGAAACGCTCGTGATTATTGGCGGGGAGTTTGGCCGCCGTCCGTGGACCGAAGTCGCCGGCCGCATCAATGTCCAGAACGGCCGCAATCACAACAACGAAGGCTTCACATACCTGCTGGCCGGAGGCGGTGTGAAAGGCGGCATGGCCTACGGAGCAACGGACGAATTCGGCTACCAGTCGGTCGAAAACAAAGTCCACGTGCACGACCTTCACGCCACTGTGCTTCACCTGATGGGCCTCGAACATACCCGCTTGACCTTCCCTTATAGCGGGCGCAACTTCCGCCTCACCGACGTCGCCGGCAACGTAGTCAAACAGATCGTTGCCTGAAACGGCTGACGTCGTCATCGTGGGCGCCGGCATTGCGGGCGCCAGCATCGCGCATCACCTGATGCGGGCGGGTTGCCGCAACGTCATTCTTCTAGAACGTGAAGCCCACCCGGGCAAAGGTTCCACCGGCAAGAGCATGGGAGGCGTTCGCGCTCAATTCTCTACCGAAGTGAACATTCGGATGTCGATCCATTCGATCCGCTTCTTCTCGGCATTCCCGGAAGAAACCGGCTACCGCCCGCAAGGTTACTTGTTCGCCGCCACCACTCAGGCGCACCTTGCGTACCTGCGCCGTAATATAGAACTTCAGCATTCGCTGGGCTTAAACCAGGTTCGCGAACTCTCCCCCGCGGAAGTGGCTGCCGGGGCGCCCGGGATGCGGACCGATGACATACTGGGCGGCAGCTTTTGTTCCACGGACGGCTTTGTCGATCCGCACAGCGTGCTGACCAACTTCCTCCAGCACGCTCCACCGGTCAGGAAAGCCACAGCGCTCACGGCGGTCCACACCCAATCCGGGCGGGTCACCGGCGTCGAAACTTCCAGTGGCGCCATCAGCACCCCGGTCGTGGTCAACGCCGCCGGACCCTGGGCCGCCGAAACCGCTGCCCTTGCGGGTATTGCGCTCCCGGTGGTCCCCTTGCGCCGCGCCCTTGTACCCACTGAGCCTTTTGGCCGACTCAGCCGCGCGCTTCCCATGGTTGTCGACATGTCGACCGGCTTCCATTTCCGCCCCGAATCGCTAGGCTTCCTCTTGGCCTGGAACGATCCCGCCGAAACCGAAGGGTTCAAAACGGGCGTTGCCCCCGGCTTCATCGAAAAGCTTCTCGATCACGCCGCCCATCGCGTACCCTGCTTTGCCGAAGCCGAAATCAATCCCCGCCGCGCCTGGTCCGGCCACTACGAAGTCACCCCCGACCATCACGCCGTCCTGGGCGAAGCGCCCATGCTGAAAGGCTTCTATTGCGCCAACGGCTTCAGCGGCCACGGCGTAATGCACTCGCCCGCGACCGGCCAAATCCTGGCCGATTTGATCCTGACCGGCCACTCCAGTCTCATCGACACCGAATCCCTGAACCTAAGCCGTTTCACGACAGGGAAGCTCCTTGACGAAACCGCAGTGCTCTAGCTCGCCGTTGCAATCCCCTTCTGCTGCAGCTCCAAATACCGGTCCCGGCTCTCCTGAATCGCCTTCCGCGCTTCCCGTGGCCCGCCCCATCCCTGCATCTTTGTAACCTTGCCCTCCAACTCTTTATAGATCGTAAAGAAGTGCTCGATCTCCCGCTTCACATGGCTGAAAATCTGGTCCATGGTGTGGATCTGGTCGTACCGCGGATTCTTGGTCGGAACGGCCAGCACCTTCTGATCGCGCTCGTCGTTGTCCACCATGTTCAGAATGCCCACAGGGCGCACTTCAATCAAGCATCCGGGAAAGCTGGGCTGCTGTACCAATACCAGAACGTCCAGAGGATCGTGATCATCGGCAAGCGTGCCGGGGATGAACCCATAATCACCCGGATAATGCATCGGCGAGTAGAGCGCGCGATCCATGCGAAAGACCCCCAGCTTGCCGTCGTATTCATACTTGTTCGCCGAATTCTGAGGAATTTCGACAATGGCCCGAACCACTTCGGGACATTCCGGTCCGGGATCAATGTCGTAGAGCAGCATCGTGGCCACGGTCCAGGTTACCAGAATACTCAACGGAGACAAGGAAAAGTCCCTTTGCGGGAACTGTTGGGCCGGCCTTCAGCCTGAGCCCCGGTACAAGCAATTCGCACAATCGGCCCGGGCCGCCATTGCCTTTCCCTGTCTCGATCAAAAAGCCGGCGATGTTCCGGACCATGTGTTTCAGGAAGCCGGAACCTCGCACCTGAAAAACGAGACAATCCGCCGAGCGTTCCAGCCGCGAGTGAAAAACCCTCCGCACTTTCGATTTGCCCAGCGAATCGCGAACATCGGAGGTGGCAAAAGCGGAAAAGTCGTGTTCGCCTTCGAGTAATGGCGCCGTTGCGGCCATCAACTCAGCGTCCAGCGGATACGGATGATGGTGAACATAGCGGAACCGGAAAGGATCGCAAACTTCAGGGCGAAAGATGCGGTATTCATAAGTCTTCGCCGAAGCATCGAAGCGGGGGTGAAAGCCGGGGTCAACTTCCTCTACGCCGGTGATCCGTACAGATGGCGGAAGAAATCGGTTGATGGCCCGGCGCAAGTTCTCGCACGGAATGGGATTCTCCAGCGAGAACGCAGCCACCTGAGCCAGCGCATGAACACCGGCGTCCGTGCGTCCGCTTCCCGCTACGCTGACCGGCGCTCCTTCCAGCCGCGAAATAATTCGCTGTAAGGTTTCCTGGACTGTAGGAACACCCGGTTGCACTTGCCAGCCATGAAAATCGGTCCCATCGTAGGCAACCGTGATCTTAATCCGGCGCACTGGGACGAGAGCCCGGCTTCACTGCCGGGAGGCCGTTTGCGCACAGCGGGCATTCCTCCGGCACATACGAAGACACTGCAAGCGTGGCCAACGCCGCATAAGGCACGCCGGCCAATTGAGCCTTCCCGCCGCTCCGGTCAATAATCGAACCGGCTGCGGCCGTATGGACGCCGTGCGCGCGCAGAAGTTCGATCACTTCCCGAGTGCTGCCTCCCGTTGTGACCACGTCTTCCACCACAACCGCGGTTGTTCCGGGGTTCGCCGTAAACCCGCGCCGAAGCGCCATCTTTCCTTCGGAATCGCGCTCCGTGAAAATAAACGGCGTGCCCAGCGAGCGTGCTACCTCGTGCCCGATAATCAGGCCCCCTAAGGCCGGCGCAACCACCAAGCCAATCGGCGTTGCTCCCGTCAAAGCCTTTAGCTGGAAGGCAAGTGCGGCTCCGATCTGTTCGGCTAGCGGAGGAAACTGCAGCACCCGGGCGGACTGAAGGTATTCCGGGCTGTGCAGCCCGCTGGTTAACAGGAAATGCCCTTTCAGGTAGGCCCCGGAGGATTCAAAAAAGGGGAGAACGTCCATGAAGTTGCTTGCGGTAACGGGCCTACTATACCATTGAGGGAAGTTTTTCCGCCTTTGGTCAGAAAAGTCGAACCCAGGCGGGAAAGGCTGCGTAAACGTGTACTTAGAGAAGATTATGTATCGATTTCAGCCAGTGATTGCTTTATTCTGTATTGCCCTTTTAGCTGCTCCGGCAGCGCCCGCGCAGGTTGCGCCCGCGGCGAACCGGAAGCAGGCGGAAATGCCTCCCTACACTCGTGAAGATGGGCGGTTCAGCCGCTTTACCGGGCCTTATAAATCGGTCGGGATTGCGCCGATTAATCTCAGCAACAGTTACCGGCTGGATTCCCTGTTGCGCGCCGGCAATCTGTATCTCTCCCTTCAGGACGCGATCGCACTGACTCTGGAGAACAATCTGGATATTGAAATCCAGCGCTATGGCGCCCAGGAACAGGACGCGAACATTCTTCGCGCGCAGGCGGGCGGCGCACTGCGCGGGGTGACGCCAGGAGTGCAGGGCGGCGCTGTCAGCGCGGGTTTAGGACAAGCTACCGGAATCACCCAGACCGCGGCGGCAAGTGCGAACGCGACAGCCAGCAACAATCAAGGTGCGCTGGTTCAGCAGACCGGCACGGTAATTCCAAATTTCGATCCCACTCTTTCCGGCATTCTGCAGTGGCAGCACACTACACAACCACAGGCCAGCCAACTTGTTACCGGCATCACGACATTGATTCAGGGCCAGAACACACAACAGTTACAGTTGAGCCAGGGTTTTGCGACCGGAACCAGTTATAGTTTGGGCTATTCGGAAGTGCGGCTCTCGTCCAATAACACCAGAAACACCTTTAATCCTTTTCGAACGGGCAGCCTTTCCCTGACGATTCGCCAGAACCTTTTGCAGGGTTTTGGAAGCGCGCTGAATCGCCGCAACATCGTAATCGCGCGCAATAGCCGTGAGCAATCCGACTTGCAATTCAAGCAACAGGTGATTACCACAGTGACGTCGACCATCAATCTCTATTGGGATCTGGTCAGCTTCAATGACGACGTGAAGTCCAAGCAGCAATCCTTGGCCTATAACGAGCGGCTCTACAACGACAACAAGAAGCAGGTGGAGATTGGAACTCTGGCTCCCATTGAAATCGTTCGGGCCGAGGCAGCCGTCGCCACTTCACAGCAGGACCTCATTCTTGCCCAAACCCGTGTTCTTCAGCAGGAAACCACGATCAAAACGGCGTTGAGCCGCAATGGAGTGGCCAGCCCATCGATGGTGGACGCGCACATTATCCCTACCGACCGCATCGAAATTCCCGATGTAGAGCCGATTCAGCCCTACCAGGATCTGGTCGCCATGGCCCTGAGCGCGCGGCCTGAACTGGCACAGCAGAGAATCGCTATCACGAACAACAATATCAATGCCCGCGGCTCGAAAAGCGAACTGCTTCCGAGCCTGCAAGCGTTTACCACGCTCTCGAACAATGGTCTTGCCGGTGCGCCTAGCACAGTTACCACGCAGCCAACCCAAATCACAGGCACGGAAACTCCCGTACCGGTCGGGGTGAACTCGATCAATACTTTTCTGGTTGGGGGTTACGGGAACCTGTTCGGCCAGTTGTTCCGCCGCAATTATCCCGACTATTCCATCGGCCTCTCGCTCAATATTCCACTTCGCAACCGGACCGCGCAGGCCGACTACATCATCGATCAGCTCACGGTTCGCCAAAGCGAACTTTCCCTACAGCGGCTGGAGAACCAGGTGCGCACGGACGTGCGTAATGCCATGATCGGCATTCAGCAATCGCGAGCTTCTTATCAAGCCGCGGTGAAAGCCCGGATTTTGCAAGAGCAAACTCTCGATGCGGAGCAGAAGAAGCTGGCCCTGGGCGCCTCCACCATCTTCAACGTGATCCTGGTGCAACGCGACCTTGCGACCGCACAGGCCAATGAAGTCGCCGCTGCCGACAGTTATAAAAAGGCACAGGTTGAATTGCATCGCTCCATCGGCGATACCCTGTCCGCGAACAATATCTCAGTCGAAGACGCGTTCCGCGGGTCCGTCCCGCGCCCGCCGTCTCCGATTCCCGCGGCGGTTCAGTAGATCAAGTCGCCGCCGCCATTTCGATCGGATCGATGCAGCTGAGCCTTTGGCGGTTCACTTGCTTTGTGTCTGACCGTGAACTACCAACAGGCTTGAGACTGAGTCCCCGGAACTAACTCCGCTATCTTATTCCCCTCGGCAAATCAATCTTCCTCTCAGCTAACCATAAACATCTCAGTCTCAGGCTTTTTTATCTCGGGCACCGGTTCTTGAAGCAAGCAATTTTTCCCTTCCCACCAGGTAAAGAAGAATCACGAGCGCAATAAACGGAATGGTGGAGAGTGCGTCGGAATAGGACCCGCGAAAAAAAGGATTGAATGCATTGGACCAGTCCGTGATGCCCCTGTCCACGCTCGAAAGCACGCCAGCCATGAAAGCGATGAGAATCCCCGCTATCGCGCCACCCGCAATATAACCCGATGCCATCAGCACGCCGGGGCTGCGATCGGTTTCCGCGATAATTTCCGCTTCGGTCAGATTCCGCCCTGCCATTCTGCGCCTGACGTAGAGATCGACGAAATACCGCACCAGACCGCCAAACAGGATCGGGCTGGAGGTGGACAGCGGAAGATATACGCCCACCGCGAATGCCAGCGACGGGATCCCGCTGATCTCCAGCGTGATCGCAATCATCACGCCAAGAAGCACCAGGGCCCACGGCAGCTGTTGGCTCAGAATCCCCTTGATAATGTAGGAAACAAGCGTAGCCTTAGGCGCATCGAACTTCGTCACCGTTGAGCCATCCGGCCGTGTGTTGTGCGTTCCGTTGATACCGGGATCCACCAGGTACACGGCTTCGTTCCGGTCATTCACAAGGTACCGGCCGGTACGTGCGCCGGCATCGTTCGTGTTATGCCAAACGCGGTACACGCTATCGTCCGTAACCGCTTGGACTCCTCTCAAGCGTTCCTTCTCTCTGCCAACTTCCGCTTCCGGCGCCTTCAGGTCCGAAGGAAAATTTCGTGTCAGGCGATAGTTGACTTTGCCGGAGGAGTTCACCACATACTCGCCCGCAGCCAGCCCCTCGCGGGCCTGCGGAAGTGTCAAGAGCCGGTTTCCGCTTCCAGTAGGGGGTTGGACCCTGCCCTGATAAAAGGGCAGCGGTTTCACGTCCGTGAATTGCGTTTGGGTTACCGGTTCAAACGTCACGCTCGGTACATATACCGTGGCCGCGGCGTTCAATCGAAGAAGAATCGGTCCCAGCGCAATCGCGGAAGCAAGAGCGCCGATGAGTATGGCGATTTGCTGATTGCGCGGCGTCGCTCCGATCAAAAAGCCGGTTTTCAGATCCTGCGAGGTGGTTCCCCCGTTTGAGGACGCGATGCAGACTATGCCGCCGATCGACAACGCAGTGACGAAATAGCTCGGCCCGGTCCAACCGATTGCGAGAAAGATCAGGCACGTGAACAGAACAGTGGCGATGGTCATGCCGGAGATCGGGTTCGAGGAAGAGCCTACCTCGCCGGTAAGCCGTGAGGAAACCGTGACGAACAAGAATCCGAATATGATGATCAGCACCGCGCCGATCGGGTTCAGCCACAGGTTCAGGCTAGGCGAAAGCATGATGACCGCGATCATTGCAAGAATGCCGCCCAACACGAATTTCATCGAGATGTCGCGGTCTACACGGGCCGAACCTGCTTTGGCGATATGGGCGAAACCGAAGTCGGAGAGGCCGTGCTTCAATCCGCGCCAGATCGTGCCGCCGCTGCGCAGAAGGCTGATGATGCCGCCGGCCGTCACCGCGCCTGCGCCGATATATAGAATATAAGCCCCGCGGATCTGGCCCGGACCCATCTGGCTGATCGGCATCAGCCCAGGAGGCAGAATGCCGGGAACCTGCGATCCGAAAAACTTAATCGCCGGAATCAGCACCAGATACGCCAGCACTCCACCGCCGCACATAATCCCCGCGATGCGCGGCCCGATGATGTAGCCGACCCCCAAAAGTTCCGGCGAGATTTCAGCGGAGATCGAACCTGCCGTGAACGGAGCGCCGAAAATCTTCTCCGGAATGTCTTTCCAGAGCTTGAACGCCACATTCAAAGCCTTATAAACCAAACCGACTGCAAACCCGGTAAATATCGTCACCGCGCCCGTTTCTGTTTCCAGAACGCCTTTCGCGCGTTCACTTCCGGGTTGAATCCCTTGGGCAGCCATCTGGTCTTCCCGCGAAGCGCCTGCTTTCAGCACCTCGGCGCACGCAGTGCCCTCGGGATACTTCAAGAGCCCGTGTTGCTCCACAATCAGCGCCCGCCGCAAAGGGATCATCATGAGGATTCCAAGCAGCCCGCCCAGAATAGAGACCAGCAGCACGCGGCCAATTTCCAGGTCGAAGCCCAAAATCATTATGGCCGGCATCGTGACCCCCACTCCGAACGCAATGGATTCACCCGCGGACCCCGCGGTTTGAACGATGTTGTTCTCCAGAATAGTGGTGTTCTGAAAACCCAGCCGGGATGCCAACCGGAACAGGGTGATCGAGATAACGGCGACCGGAATGGAAGCGCTGACCGTAAGACCGACTTTCAACACCAGGAACAGTGAAGATGCGCCGAAGATGATGCCTAGAATCGTGCCTACCAGCAGGGGCAGGAACGTTAGCTCCCGCATATGGAAGCCGGATGGAATATACGGCCGGAACGTGCCGAAGTTTTCCGGCTCCGGCTCCGCCACCATCTGGCCGACACGGTCCCGGGACTGCGGCCCGCTTGCCCGGTTGGAGTATTCCCGCTCCCACTCCTTCAGCGGCGGTTTGAATAGCTTATCGAGCAGGCTCATCCCAGGCGCACCTTCACCTTTTCGCTCAGGAGTTTGCCATCCACGGTCTTGCCCGCCAGCTTCGCCTGCGCCGCTTTCATCACAACGCCCATCTGCTTCGCGCCCGCCGCGCCGGTTTCCGCAATCGCGGCCTCAACCGCGCGGTCGAGTTCTTCGGGCGAAGCCGAAGCCGGCAGATAGCTTTCAATCAACCGGCGTTCCGCTTCTTCCTTCGCGGCCAGTTCTTCCCGCCCGCCCTGGCGAAACATCTCCGCGGCGTCCGTGCGCTGTTTCGCCAGGCTTTTCAAGATCTGCTGCTCGGCCGCTTCATCGATGGGCTTAGCCGAATCCGCGGCGGCTTTCTGCAAAGCGGATTTGATCATCCGGGCCGTACTCAAGCGGAGTTCGTCTTTCGCCTTCATGGACGCGACAATGTCCTTTTGAACCTGTTCGAGAACCGGCATATCGTGTGGTTCACATTCTACGGCGTGGCGCTGCGGGGCGCAAATCGATCGCCGGAACTATTCGGAAGCCATGGCCTTATCGAGCAGTTCCCCGTAAGCCTCAGTCTTGGCTTCCAGGGAACGAAGACGGTCGGCCAAGTGCAAACAGGCAAGAACGGCAATGCGCGTGGTATCGGCGGTGGGCGCTACCGTAGCGATGGAATTCATCAGTTCATCCACCATCTGCGCCGCGCGCTCCAGCTCGGCTGTATCTCCCTGTGCCAGCAGCGAGTAGGTTTGGTGGAAGATGGTGACGCGGACGGGTTGTTTTTCCATCCGGCCGTGCTCCTTATTGGCCGAGGGTGTCGATGTGGCCCAGCAATTTCTCGATTCGGCCGCGAACCTGCTTGCGCTCGGCGCGCATCGCTTCCAACTCTTCCGCTAACCGCGCGTTTTCCTTCAGCGCGGCCTCTTTCTCCTGCCGCAAACGCTGCACCAGTTGAACCGCTTTCATGATGCGGTCCTCAAGACCGGCCAGCGAATCGGTTTCCTGATCGACTTGGGCCATAGGTATGCGCCCTTATGCCGCTGGCGGGTTCGCCGGAACGGGATGCGCTTTCAGCGCTTCCGCCGCCTGATTGACCAGGGTGTGGAAGCTTGCCAGGTCGTCGTAAGCAATCGCGGCTAACACTTTGCGGTCCAATTCGATACCGGCCAGCTTCAGCCCATGCATAAACTTGCTGTAGGAAAGACCGGCCGCCGTGCAAGCCGCGCCAATGCGCACAATCCACAGCGAGCGGTACAGCCGCTTCTTCTGCTTGCGCCCTACGTAGGCATACTTTTGGGCCTTCTCAACCGCTTCCTGCGCGGCCCGGTTCAGCTTGCTCTTGGTAAGAAAAAATCCTGATGCGCGTTCTAACGTCTTCTTCCGGTAATCCCGGCGATTGGTACCGCGTTTTACTCTGGGCACGTTTCAACTCCTGATTGGATTTTGCTAACTGAGGCAAAGCGGGCACGTGCGGCAGCGCCGTTCGCTCTCCGGGTAATGAATCGAAGACCCCTAGTAGGGGATCATCCGCTTGAGCTTCGCCTGATCCGACTCGTCGGCAACGACGCTCTGATGCAACTTTCTCTTCCGTTTGCGCGCCTTCGACGTCAAGATATGGCGAGCGAAAGCGTGTGCACGAACCACTTTCCCCGTTCCTGTTTTCTTGAATCGTTTGGCCGCGCCTTTGTGTGTCTTTAGCTTAGGCATGGCTGTTCCCGAATACCGTAGGCTACCACAAGAGGCTACGGATTGTCCTGATACTCATCGAGCCAATGATGTTGTTCAGGGATTCTGTCACCCCTTAACTGTTCAGCGATTCTGTCACTCCTTCAAACAATTGGAGGGTGACAGTGAGTCAGAAAGAGTTGCAGCGGTTGAAGGTAGTGGAGAACGCGGTCGAGGGCAGGTTGAGTGTAGCCGAAGCGGCGGAGCTGCTTCAGCTAAGCGATCGCCAAGTGAAGCGGCTGAAGCAAAACTATGATCCTGGCGATGCTGTTTGGGTCCGTCATGGCAATCACGGGCGGTCGCCCGTGAATACAATCGGCCCAGATGTTCGTGACCTGGTCATCGGGTTGGCTAAGGGCAAGTATGCCGGGTTCAACGACAGTCATCTGCATGAGAAGCTCCTCAAACCAGAAGGCTTCACTCTGAGCCGGCCGAGCGTTCGCCGCATTCTGCGGGACGCTGGCATCCGGTCGCCGCAGAAGCGCCGTCCTCCGAAATATCGTTCGCGCCGGGAACGGCGTCCTCAGGAAGGTATGCTTCTGCAAATCGATGGCAGTCGTCACGATTGGCTGGAGGGACGCGGACCTCACTTGACTTTGCTGGGCGCTGTCGACGACGCCACCAATCAGGTGTGCGCCGCTCACTTTCAGGCCGGGCACGAAGACAGCGCCGGATATCTTCGTTTGTTTCGCAGCCAAGTGGAAGGTGTAGGGATTCCCTGGGCCATTTATCGTGATCAGCATGGCACGCTACAACGCAATGACAAGCACTGGTCGCTGGAGGAAGAACTGGCGGGCAAACAGTTCCCCACCCAAGTGGGCCGGGCTCTGGAAGAGCTAGGCATCGAGATTATCGTGGCACGCTCTCCTCAAGCCAAAGGCCGCATCGAGCGAACCTGGCGCACCTTCCAAGACCGTCTGACCAGCGAGTTACGCCTGAACGATTCCTGCAATCTGGAACAGGCCAATGCGATCCTGCTCCAATTTCTGGCGGAATACAACGCCCGCTTCGGGAAGCCCGCCACGCGTCCCGTTTCGGTCTGGCGCAAACTCGATTCGCGGCTGGATCTGAACTATATTTTCAGCCTTCGTTACGAGCGCACGGTCGGTCAGGATCACGTGATCACAGCGATCCCAGGTGTGACGATTCAGTTGCCTCCTCTCGCCAGCGGCCGTGGCTATGCGGGCAAAACGGTTGCCGTCTGCCACCAGCCCAATGGCGATTTTCATGTCTATCTGGAGCGCCGTCTGCTACACATTCAACCCAACGCCGATGCCGGTCCGGTGCGCGCCACACGACTTCCGGAAGAGCAAAGCACCGTATAAAAAGAAACCTGTCCGGATCTACCAGTTCTCAGGTCATCCGGCGATGCGAGCTTAGCCGCTACAATCACATTGGACTGGGCGGAGGATAAGGCAATGCAGGGATGCAACCTGAGCGCCGACTCAGTGGCCGGGATTAAGGGGGAGCGTCAAAGCTCCCGCTTCTTTCATCAGCAATCCTGGCAGCAACGCGTTAAATCCCAGGGGTTCGGGGACAGAGTCCCCGTTCTACAGGGGGTGACAAAATCCCTGAACAGTTAGTGGGACATAATCGCTGAACTACAACAGT
>JALYXI010000240.1 GCA_030947245.1 Acidobacteriota bacterium | reverse complement strand
GAATATCCTGTCCGAACGGAATCGCGGCTTCGAACGAGCCGACCGTTCCCGATCCATCGGATGAAACAGTGACCGTGCCCGCCTGCAGCGTACCGGCGGGAAGCGTGGCGTGATAGGAAGCACCGGGCGCTGCGGTGATTCCGCCCACCATCGAGGAGCCGGTTTTCACGCCCAGGTTTCCCGCACTGAGTTGCCGGTATCCCGCTATCGGGCAATCCGGATCCGGGAGTGACGGATTGTAACCGTTTTTTCGTCCATTGTTCGGGTCCAGGCGGGTGACCGTCCGTCCCGGTGACTGTGTGAATACGGCATCCAATGTTTCAACCGTGCCGGGGGCAGCCGATCCAACGGTTGTCACCCGTTCGAGCAGGATAATGCCATCCGCCGCCGACGGTGGATCCACGCAGGCCCCTCCTCCCCGGTGAATCGCGACGGTTACCGGCTGGCTGCCGGCAAGATAGTTTTCAATCCGTAGCGGGATGGCGCAGCCCTCCCGAACCGGATCGGGAATCTGGAAATTGAATTGATCCACTCCCACCAGCCCGGGCGCTAGCCCGGCATATGACGTAAAGAGCGAGGTTCCATCCAGCACGGCGAGCACGACAGGGTCCAGCACCGGGAGCGGTAGAGCAGGCGCCGGTAAGCCGTCCTTGAAAAACCCCCCGAAACCAGTCCCATACACAACCAGAAATTGTCCGGGCTCCGCACTATTCGCCGCGGAATTCAGTGAGACCTCTCCGGAAGCGGACACATTCTGTACCGCTCCCTGTCCGCATCCGCTTCCGTTGGCGGTGAATAACCCAGGACCAAAAACATTGGCGCTGAAATTCACAGGAACGCTGGAACCGCCGGCTGTCGTCACAATCACGGAAGATGCCTGCGTGGAACTTACGGGCACGGTCAAGGGAAAAGTTGGAATTTCGAGGTTGATCTGCGTGGGCGAGACATA
The DNA here is from genome assembly GCA_030947245.1 of Acidobacteriota bacterium. GTDB lineage: Bacteria > Acidobacteriota > Terriglobia > Bryobacterales > Bryobacteraceae > JALYXI01. Next base: position 5,021 of record JALYXI010000240.1, on the reverse strand, counting down.
CAAAAGAGGAGCCGGGACGCCGTTGACTGTCACGGAGGCGCCCTGTAACGAAGTGGGAAGAGGTGTGCTGTCCGCAGCCTGCACCCCGCGTGCCAGATTCGATCCAAAGATGGATGCAAGCGAACCGCGGGCTAAAGCATGAAAAGCGGGACCCGCCCCCACACCCGATGCGGCATTCACAATCCCTCCGGGCGGGATCACCGGTATCTGTCCGAAACCAAGCGAGGAAAGGCAGCCAAGCGCCAGCAGGGTTCTGCCGCACTTCAGAAATCCACAGTTCATAGACCGTTCCCCTTGAGTTTCGATCCGGTATTTAGCATAGTTTTACCCTCCTACAATGCTTCAGGCCCTAACAGAAGTTTATACCTGAACATCGGATTGTCAGTCAGTGCCCATCGCCTGCTGATTCGACCGTCCGCTCCGCCCGCGCTATGGTGAAGACACATGCGATTCCAGGTAACTTTTCGAAAACGTTTCAATCAGGAGGGAGACGGCTCCGATTCTCCCCAGGTTCTCCTCAATCTCCCGGACGGCGTCATCCAGGAAGGCGTCATGGTCGAACAAATTGAGCCTGACAGCATTCACGGCGAAGACAAAATGGACGAGGACGATGATTTTCTTCCTTTCGGCAGTGAAGTCTGGGAGTACGAAGTGACGGATGGCCGCGAGGACGAATTCAAAACCGCTCTTGATGAGATGGGCGATGTGGTCCTCGAATACGACGAGATCGAAGAAGAAACCGGCGGTTAGACCGTCCGTATACTGAAGGTATGGCTTTCAATCTGGTGGTGAATTATCGTCCTCGGGGCGATCAGGTCACCGCTATCGCCGAACTGACGCGCGGACTGAAAGACGGCGAACAACATCAGACCCTGCTCGGGGTCACCGGCTCGGGCAAAACGTTCACTATGGCGAAGCTTATTCAAGCCATGGACCGCCCGGCTCTTGTCCTTGCTCACAACAAGACTCTGGCCGCCCAATTGTACGCGGAGTTCCGCTCCTTCTTCCCGGATAACGCGGTCGAATACTTCGTCAGCTATTACGATTATTACCAGCCCGAGGCCTATATTCCGTCGAGCGACGTCTATATTGAGAAGGAAGCCACCATCAACGACGAACTCGATAAGCTTCGGCTTGCCGCCACCCGCTCCCTTTTCGAACGGCGCGATTGCATCATAGTCGCAAGCGTTAGCTGCATCTATGGCCTGGGCTCGCCCGATGCTTACTACGGCATGATCCTCATGCTTGAAAAAGGGCAGAAGATTACCCGAAAGCAGATTACTTCGAAGCTGGTCGAAATTTTATACGACCGCAGCGAAGGCGACTTCCGCCGCGGTACATTCCGCGTCCGCGGCGACACCATCGAAGTGTTTCCCACCTACGATGATTCCGCATACCGGATTGAGCTCTGGGGCGATGAGGTGGAGAGCCTTTCGCAGATCGATCCGCTGCTTGGGCAGGTCCGCAAAACCTATGTCCGGCTTCCCATCTATCCCAAAACTCACTATGTCATGTCCCAGGCCACTAAGGAAAAGGCTATGGAATCCATTCGGGCGGAATTGGAATCCTGGCGCCCTCAATTGGAAGCCCAGGGCAAGATTATCGAAGCCCAGCGTCTCCATCAACGCGTCATGTTCGATCTCGAAATGATGCGGGAAATCGGCTACTGCCATGGGGTAGAGAACTACTCACGCCATTTCTCCGGGCGCATGCCGGGCGAAGCCCCTCCTACGCTTCTCGATTACCTCCCCGGCGATTCCCTTCTCTTTGTCGATGAGAGCCATCAAACCGTCCCCCAGCTCCACGGCATGTATCATGGCGATCGCGCCCGCAAGGAAATGCTGGTGGCGCACGGCTTCCGCCTCCCCAGCGCCATGGACAATCGTCCGCTCACGTTTGAAGAGTTCGAACACAGGGTGAATCAGTCGGTCTACGTTTCCGCCACTCCCGGCCCTTATGAGCTCACCAGATCCGCCGGCGTCGTCGTTGAACAGATTATCCGGCCCACAGGTTTGGTCGATCCTCAAATTGAGATCCGCCCGATAAAAGGACAGGTCGATAACCTGCTCGGGGAAATTCGCAAACGCGTGGAGGCCGATCAGCGCGTTCTGGTAACCGTGCTCACGAAGCGCATGGCCGAGGACCTTGCCGAGTATTACTCCGAAGTCGGCGTCAAGTGCAACTACCTGCACTCCGAAGTCAGCACGCTTGACCGCATCAAGATCCTTCGCGACCTGCGCCGTGGCGAATTCGACGTTCTCATCGGTATCAACCTGCTTCGCGAGGGACTGGATCTGCCTGAGGTGTCTCTGGTCGCGATTCTCGATGCCGATAAGGAAGGCTTCCTCCGGTCCACCGGCTCGCTCATTCAGACGATTGGCCGCGCGGCTCGCCACCTGGAAGGCCGTGCCATCCTCTTTGCGGACGTCATGACGGACAGCATGCGCCGCGCCCTGGACGAAACGAAACGGCGCCGCACGGTCCAACTCGAATATAATCGGGTCCACAACATCACTCCGCAGTCCATCGTCAAGCCCATTGATATGACACTGATCGCCATTGCAGAGGGCGACTATATTACTGTCCCCGTTGAAAAAGAAGAAGACACCGAACCAATGACGCCCGTCGAGCGCGAACGGTTCATCACGGACCTTGAAACCCGCATGCGAGATGCGGCTAAGAAGTTCGAATTCGAAAAAGCAGCTCAGATTCGGGACCGGATCAAGCTGCTTCGCACCAAAGATGTGGCCGGGATCGGAATTCCGGCAACTCTCTGAGAGCGGCAAAACGTTGGGGGCTCGCCGCCGCTGGCCCGGTGGGGCGGACGTTTGTCGGGCGCATTCCCGCGCTGGCGAGCCGCCTGGGCCCGGTCTGCTCCACTTCGTTCCGCCTTGCCGCGCGCATTTCGAACGCCCTCCGCGCCGGAACGCCGGAACGAAACTTTGCGGCCCTGGAATCCGTGGATCTCCTATTGGTCTGTGCCCCGGCTCCCGCTTTTTGCTCTCTCGTCGATTCCGGATTTCTCACGGATATCGATTGGCGGAATAAAACCGTACTCGTCTGCGATTCCACGATTTTAAGCGGGGACATCCCCCTGCCTCGCGACTGCGGGGCCGCGGTGGCTTCACTGAATCCGGTACCGGGGCTTCCGAACTGCTTCGCAACGGAAGGTGACCACCAAGCTGTCCGCATTGCCAGGCTGCTCGCCACCGCTCTCGGCGGCAAAGCCCACCACTTCCCGCCGGAACGCATGCTGCTTTATAAGGCGGCCCTCAGTCTCACTAACAGTCTGTTCACTCCTTTGATCGAAGGCACAGTGGAGTGCCTGCGGCAAAGCGGGATGCCGACGCGGGAGGCCACCCGCCTGGCCGAGGCTCTCCTGAAAGAGTCGCTACGCGCGTACCGGCATTCCGGCCGTAAGAGTTGGTCGGGTCCGGTCGCTTCGGGGGACCGCGGCGCCGTAGAGCGCCAGTACCTGGCCATCGCCGCGGACAAACCTCTTCTCGCCTCTTACTTCCGGAATGCGGCCGAATTCGCCTTCGATCTCTACCGGACTTTTCCCGAACTCACCCGCTACGACAAAGCTCGCTTCTCACGCTCCGGGAAAGGCCCCTGCTCCTGAAACATCCGGATTCCAGCAATCCCCGCCGCTCCTGCCCTCCGGCACGCAGCTTGGTTCTCTTCCGTAATTCCGCCCAGCGCAAACACCGGGATCGCCACGGAATGAATCGCCTCGTGTAAGACGCGCAAGCCCAACGGATGGCCATACTCCCGTTTTGCCGGGGTATCGAAGACAGGGCCTAGCACTACGAAATCCGCTCCTTCGTGCTCAGCGCGGCGTACGTCCGCGACAGAATGGCATGAAACAGCGATCAGGAACCCAGGGGGCGCGATGCTCCGGTACCGGTTCGGGGCCGGAGAATTCGCCGGCAAGTGAACACCGTGCGCGCCTGCCGCGAGCGCCACATCCATCCGTTCGTTCACAAGCACGCGGGATTTCTTCATATCGATCTGTTTCACTAATAAAATCAGGTCGCGCGCGCTCATCCGCTTCTCCCGGATCTGAATGAATTCCACGCCCAGAGCGACGGCGCGGTCTATAGTCCTGAATAGAGCCTCCGTCCCGCCTACCGCGTGGCTGTCCGTGATGTAGTACCGCACCATCAGCCCCGCGGCATCAGCCCGTTAACCGAAGCGCTGAAGGCGGGAATTCCACCAGCCATTCCCCTTCCTCGCGATGGTTCTCTCTGTACTCCGCGTATTCGCTTCTTGAAAGCTCAACCGACACCGGAGGCGCAAATTCCAGCCGCACCGAATCCGCCCGCTCCAGCACACGCTCCAGCCGCACGGGTACCCGGTTTTCTCCGGGCTGGTTCTGAATCCGCAGCTCAGTGGGGGGTACGCAGAGCCAAACCCGGTCTCCGAGTAGCCGCGTTGGGAAGTAGGTTCCCACCAGTTCGTGCCCCAGGGCTCGCAACCGGCTGGTGTTACGGCCGGGGTCCAGGGCCAGGACCTCCGCCTCGAAAAGATTGGTGATCCCCAAGGTCCGTGCCACTTCGGGGCTCGCCGGCCGGCTGTACACCTTCCGCGGTGGGCCGCTCTGCAGAATGCGCCCTCCGCTATAGACCAGCACCGTATCGCCCAAGGCGAAGCATTCGTCCAGGTCGTGCGTTACTAACACGATGGGTATCCGGTAATCGGTCCGGATCTGGCCGACCAGTTGGTACAGTTCGTTTCGCAAAATCGAATCCAGGCCGCGCGAAGGCTCATCCAGAAGCAACAGGCGGGGTTGCGTGATCAGCGCGCGAGCGATGGAACAGCGTTGCTTCTGCCCGCCGGACACTTCGTTTGGCAATTTCGACGCATGCTCCAGGATGCGGAACCGGTCCAGCATTTCATTCACGCGCCGGCCCCGCTCCAGCCGGGGATGCCGTTCGGCCGCGAACGCCAGGTTTTCCCGTAGCGTCATGTGGGGAAACAGAGCGTAATTCTGAAATACGTACCCGCAATCCCGGCGCTGG
>JALYXI010000030.1 GCA_030947245.1 Acidobacteriota bacterium | reverse complement strand
GATGATCGACATTCTTCTGGTGCTGTTGATCATCTTCATGGCCATCTCACCGGTCCATCCAAAAGGGCTTGAGGCGCTGGCGCCCCAGCCTCCTCCCCCCAACGCACCTCCGCCGCCCGACAATGACCGGACGGTGGTGATTACTATTGACAAAAACAAGGGTCTGCTCATCAATTCGGAAGCTGCTACTTGGGATGGGTTAGAGGCGCGGTTGGTTGAGATTTTCAAGACCCGTGCCGACCGGGTTGTATTCATCAAAGGCGATCCCGACCTAGAGTTCCAGACCGTGGCCCGCGCTATTGACATGGCGCATGGAGCCAACATCGACAAAGTCGGCCTGATGACCCCTAAAGTGGAGGAAGGCAAATAATGCGCGCGAAGCACCTTTTGCTGGCGGGCGCTCTGGTTTCCGTGTCCCTGTTCTCAATGGGCTGCGAAAAGCTGAAGGCCCGTGACAACCTGAACCGTGGCGTTCAAGCGTTCAAATCCACTCAGTATTCCCAAGCGGTGAACTATTTCAAGAACGCGACCGACCTGGAACCGACTTGGGACATTCCTCGCCTGTACCTCGCGATGTCCTACATGAGTATGTGGATTCCCGGAGCGGAATCGGCGGAGAACAATAAGTTTGCCCAATCGGCGCTCGATCAGTTCAACAAGGTGCTGGAACTGAATCCGAAGAATGAGGTCGCCACCAAATCGATCGCGTCCATTTACTACAGCCAGAAGAAGTTCGATCAGGCCATCGAGTGGAATCGCAAGATTCTGGCCCTTGATCCGAACAGCAAAGAAGCGTACTACACGCTCGGGGTGATTGCCTGGACGAAGTGGGTACCTGTCGATCTGACCGAGCGCCAGAAGATGGGCATGAAGCGTGAGGACCCCGGTCCGCTGAAAGACAAGAAGGTGCGGAACGAACTGCGGGCGAAATGGATGCCGATTCTCGACCAGGGAATTGCGGACACCCAGAAAGCTCTGCAGATCGATCCGACCTACGACGACGCGATGGCGTACATGAATCTGTTGATCCGGTACCGGGCCGATTTGCTCGACACGCCCGAAGAGTACAAGAAGCAGTCTGAGATCGCCGACAATTGGGTCAACAAGTCGATGGAAGCCCGTAAAGAGAACGCGCTCAAGAAAGAGAAAGCCGCGACAAACGGAGCTGCCGCCAAGAAGACATAGCGAATTCATCCCCGCTTTTCTGAACGCGCGCCGAGGCCACAAAGGCCAAGGCGCGCGTTTCTTTTGCGCGGGCACGCTAAACTGAGGATGTGCTCTCCGAGACACCGGGGATTCCCGCTCCGCCTCTTTCCATTAGTTCGGGCGATTCGATCGAAGGCCAGTTCTCCGCCCTTCTTTCCAAATTTCGCGAATACCGCCCTTTTGAAAATACCGAAGCCTTAGAAAGGGCTTATCGCTTCGCGGGCGACCATCACAAGAAGCAGTTCCGGGATTCCGGCGAACCGTATCTCTCCCACCCACTTGCCGTAGCCCGGATTCTGGCCGAAATGCGGATGGATCTGGTCAGCATTGAGACGGGTTTGCTCCATGACGTAGTGGAGGACACCAGTGTCACCGTCGAGGAGGTACGGAAGAACTTCGGTCCCGAAGTCGCCAACTGCGTTGACGGCGTAACTAAGTTAAGCAAGCTGGACTTTTTCTCGGCGGAAGAACGCCAGGCTGAGAGCTTTCGAAAGATGCTGCTCGCGATGACGGATGATGTCCGCGTCATTATCGTCAAACTGGCTGACCGGCTTCACAATATGCGCACGCTGGGCCATCTCTCGGCTGAGCGCAAGGAGCGTATCGCGCGGGAGACTCTGGAGATCTATGGCCCGATCGCACATCGCCTCGGCATGGGCAAAGTGCGTGGCGAGTTGGAGGACCTTGCGTTCCAGCATCTGGATCCCGAAGGGTTCGCCGAGGTTTCGCGGAATATTGAATCGAAGCGCGGGGCCAATGAAATCTTCCTCTCCGAGTTGCGCCAGAAAGTCGAGGAGGAACTTCGGATCGAAAACATTCCTGCGCGCGTCGATTCCCGCGTGAAGCGCGCTTACTCCGTTTATCTAAAAATGAAACGCCAGCAGATCCCGATCGAGCAGGTTTACGATCTGCTGGCTTTGCGCATCATCACGGATTCCGTAAAAAGCTGCTATGCCGCGCTAGGGGCCATTCACAAAGAGTGGCGGCCGGTTCCAGGCCGGATCAAAGATTTTATTGCGATTCCGCGGCCCAATCTGTATCAATCGCTGCACACCTCTGTCTTCGGGCCGGAAGGACGCCACTTCGAGGTCCAGATCCGCACCGAGGAGATGCACCGCATCGCCGAAGAAGGTATCGCCGCACATTGGAAATACAAGGAAGGCCGGAAGGGCGGCGCGCAGGACGATCAACGCATTGCCTGGCTGCGTCAATTGGTGGAATGGCAGAGCGAGATTCGCGATTCGGGCGAGTTCCTCGCCACGCTCAAAGTTGATCTTTATCCCGAGGAAGTCTATACGTTCACGCCCCGTGGAAAGGTCATTATTCTGCCCCGCGACGCGACGCCGGTGGATTTTGCTTACGCGATCCACTCCGACATCGGCCAGCTATGCACCGGAGCAAAGGTGAATGGCCGGATTGTTCCGCTGAAATACAACCTGAAAAACGGCGATTCGGTCGAGATTATCACCCAAGCGGGCCACAAGCCGGTGAAAGACTGGCTCAGCTTTGTTAAGACCGCCCGCGCCCGCAATAAGATCAAGCACATCATCCATGCCAGTGAGCGGCTGAAAGCAATCGAAATCGGTGAAAAATATCTGGAAAAGGAAGCGCAGCGGCTGAATCTTTCGTTGAAGCAGATTTCCTCCGCCACTGTGCTCAGCGTGGCAGCCGACTACGGCTTCAGCAAAGCCGACGACCTCTACGCCGCCCTGGGATATGGAAAATTCTCAGCGCGCCAGGTTTTAGGAAAGCTTGCCCCCGCGGAGGTAGAGGAGGCCGTCCCTCCGGAGCCGGTGCGGCCTGCGCCCGAACCCGCGCGCGGGCAGAGCACTTCCGACGTCGCCATCAAAGTAAAAGGATTCGACGACCTTCTCAGCTACCGCGCCAAATGTTGCAACCCGATCAAGGGCGAACCTGTCATCGGCTACGTTACCCGCGGGAAAGGCGTGGCCGTGCACTCGAAGCTTTGCCCCAACGTGCAGAACCTGATGTATGAAGTGGACCGCAAGATCGACGTAGAGTGGGCCCGCAACGCCGCGGATACATTCCCGGTGCGCGTTCAGGTGCGCACCAACGACCGGCCTGGACTTCTTGCGACTTTAACGTCTTTACTGTCCGACGAGAAAGCAAATATCCGCAGCCTGGAAGCGAAGACGGCGATCGGCGAAAATGAAGAGGGCGCACTGATTGAAATGACCATCGACATCCGGGATAAGAAGCAGTTGGAAAAAGTGGTTTCGTCCATGCGCCGGATCGCCGGGGTTCGCGACGTTGAGCGGCTTTTTCAATAGCTGAAAATCATATGACACCGGCAATTTCTACCGATCCCGAACATATTGCCATATCGAAGTCGCGCGGCATCCAGATCGATTGGAAAGACGGGCACAAAAGCGATTACGGAGTGATCTTTCTCCGGGACCACTGCCCTTGCGCAGGCTGCAGCGGCTCCCACGGAACGGCGCCACGCCCGAAATCCGAAGACCAGCCTTTCCCCCTGTTTCAGCCCGCAATCAGGATGACCAGCGTTGAACCTGTCGGCAATTACGCCATTCGGATTGTCTGGAGCGATGGGCACTCCGCAGGCATCTATTCGTTCGATCACTTTAGAAAGATCTGCCCCTGCACGGAATGCAGCTCGGGCAGACTCCAGGCAGGCGATCGCTAGGGAACAACGGTCGTTGAGACGGGGCCAGCCGTTTCCTTTCCCGATGCATCCCTGTATACAAACTGATAGTAGAGCACCCGCTGAGGGACACCCGGTACGGTGATTTGGCAGCCTGTACCGCACTGTACCGGCTGGTAACTTTGGACCTCCGTTTTATCGAAGTAAAACGGATTCGAAGCATCGAATGCGTCACTCTGCGAGACGGAAACGCAACTTTCCGCGCGGCTGGTGCAAAACATATTGGAAGCCGCGCCGTTCTCCGCGTATCCAAAGCGGACCAATGCTTTCGAATTGGGGTGACCGTCCAAGGTGAGCGAGACCGGCTCAAAGCTCGTTCTGTTTTTATTGTCTTTCTTCGTAGGCGAGGGAATCTTTCCCAGCATCAATGCTTTATTGGCTCCGCCGTCGCCTGTCAGTTGGGCCTCGAAAATCATCCATTTCCCATTCGGCAATACGGTAGGCGTCCAGAACACAGACATGGTCCGCGGCCGCGCGAACTTCGTCAGCAGCCGCTGGTTGCTGCCATCGAGGTCGATCCTGTCCAGTCCTACCTGCATAATCGCATCCCGAACCAGCGTGCTGCCTGCAATGCAGATGTCCTGTTCATCCGCCATGTTGAAAGCTTGTTCCGCCTGGAAACAGTAAGGGAATTGAACAAATGGCGCATTCACGTACACATCGCCCGCTGCCGAGCCAGCCCTGCACTCATTCGGCGCCGCCGCCACGCAGTACTTATAAGAATCCGCCTTTCCCGTTCCTAAAACATCTCCCGTAGCAGGACTGCTCACATCCACCAGTGGGTATTGGCCCGAAAAGGCGGCTGTTGGATAAATCTTACGGAACGGAAGCTCTATATTCGGCATGGCCTCTTTCGGAAATTTATAGAGTTGACCGGCAATCAGCGTGGCCGGATTGCTGCCTGAAGAACTCACTGACCCCGATGCAAAAC
>JALYXI010000232.1 GCA_030947245.1 Acidobacteriota bacterium | reverse complement strand
CCTGTTGAACGCTAGTTTCACTACCGTTCGCTGTTTGGGTTAACCCTCCGATTAGGGCAGTGCAGAGGCCTTGCGGGCCTGTTGCATTCACTGGGTCATTAGACACGTACAAGTACCGATTCAAGCTTTGTGGGTTGAATAGACTTGAGCTACCGGCATACGGATCCGCCGACATAAACCTTCCATACGTACTGGAATAAAACCGCTGATCCGCGTAGTTGAGCCCGGTCGTCTGGTCATGAAAGTAAGAAGCAAAGTTAGTCGTGCCCGGAAACGGGGAGGCGGCGGGATCGGGGTTGATCTGTTCCCCATAGGGCATATAGTGCCTGGGCGGTGAAATGTTATAGCCCGCCGGGTTGGCGGCCACCGACCCCACGCGGTCCACAGTCACGGGAAGGAAGTTCTGCCGGGGATCGCACACGGGCTCGCCCCCGAACAGTTGCGAAGTGCAAATCGCCGCAATCTCGCTCTTCGCTCCGTAAACATAGAACACCTGAGCGGTGTTCCCATTCGCCCGTACCGTGCTCACCCGCTTATTATCCGCCGTATAGACATAAACTTCGGAACTGATGTCCGTATGGCCGCTGACATCGACCGCGCCGCTGCTTGAAGTGGCGACCCTCGTCAGCCGGTTCCGGATGTCGTAAGTGTATTCCGGGGCGCACTGTTGCGTCACGGAAATCAGATTCCCGTTCGGGTCATAGCAGATCCCGCCCCCGTAGGGCCGGTTGGCCGCGGCGTCGGTGGGCGAGACTGCCGAGTGATTAAAGCGTGGGCTGCATAGCCGTCTGGCCGGGCACTGTCCCTTTCAAGTATTTGTCGAGCCAGTTGAGTTCCTCCCAGAGCACATGCTCGTGAGTTTCTTTGGCGCGATAGCCATGCGCTTCACTCGGCAGCATCACCAGACGCACGGTGCCGCCATTCCCGCGAATGGCTTGGTACAGGCGCTCCGATTGAATCGGAAATGTTCCCGTGTTGTCGTCCGCTTCGCCGTGGATCATCAAAAGCGGCGTCTTGATTTTGTTGGCGCTCCAGAACGGCGACATCGTGGTGTACACATCAGGCGCCTCCCAAAACGTGCGGCGCTCGCTTTGAAAGCCGAACGGAGTCAAAGTCCTGTTGTACGCCCCGCTTTCGGCGATCCCGGCGCGGAACAGGTTCGTGTGCGCCAGCAGGTTCGCGGTCATGAACGCGCCGTAGCTGTGGCCGCCCACGCCCACGCGGTCGCGATCCGTAACGCCAAGCTCGACGGCTTTGCCGATCGCCGCCTTCGCATCCATCGTGAGCTGGTTCAGGTAGGTGTTGTTCACGGTCTCAGGGTCGCCGATGATCGGCATGCCCGCATTTTCAAGAACGGCGTAACCGTGCATCAGAAACAGCAGGTGCCCGGCAAGCGTGGTGAAGCGCTCCGTTGACCCGGATACCTGGCTCGCCGTGTCCGCATCGTTGTACTCCAGCGGATACGCCCACACAACTGTCGGCAGGCGTGTGCCGGCTTTGTAATCGGGCGGCAGGTAAAGGGTGAAGGAGAGCGGAACACCGTCTTCCCGCTTGTAAGTGACCAGTTGCTTCGTGATGCTGCGGATCTGCGGCGCGGGGTCGGCAAAGTGGGTCAGTGCTTTGAGCTCCGTTCCCGTGCGAATGAAGTAGTTCGGCGGCTCAGTTGGGCTTTCCCGCATCACCAATGTCCGGTTGCCGTCATCATCAAGCACGGCTTCCAGGGTTTCGTAGCCATTGTTCGATTGAAACAGCCGCTCGGCTTTTCCGGTCGCGAGATTGTAGCGGTCCAGAAAGGGTTTATCACCCGATGGGGAAGCGCCTGTGCCTGCCAGCAGAATCGTGTCGCCTTGCTGCATGACGACCCTCTTTCCGTTCGGCAGCGTTTTCATCAGTGGCGTGCCGGGATCTTTATAGCGGTCCTGTACGTTGCGGGAGAAGATCACTTTACCGGAATCGCCCGGCTTGTTCATGTCGATTTCGATTGTGCGCAGCCAGCGCTTATTCCGCTCGTAATCTTCCACCAGCGCCAGTCCCTTATGCTCCAGCGGCTGCAGACCGCGGAAACGCTGTTCGGTCTCGAAGACCTCACGCGAATGGCCGGTAAACGGAGAGCCCAGCATCACAATGCGGTCGCGGTGCGGGACCTTCTCTTTGGGATTCCCGCCGTCCATCGCTTCGGCCCAGACCAGCGCCGCGTCCTGCTCCGGGAGCCACTGGTAAGCGCGCGGGCCCGTCCGAACGCCTTCGATGGGAACGCGATCCGCCAACGGAAGGCTCGCAACCTGATACTCTGTTTTTCCTGCGGGGTTCCAGACTTCGACATCCTTGGGAAAGTCGTAAACGGGATAAAGGTAGGAGTAGGGCCGGTGCACGCGCCCGATCAACAGATGCTTGCCGTCGGGCGAGGGCTGGGCCGTCTCGAAAATGCCTGGGCTGCCCACCGGCGTAATTTTCAGGCTCGTGGTGTCGAGCCAAGCTAGCTGAGAGGCGCCATAGTAGTCGAAAACATCTTCATCGTGCGGCGTCGAGAGCATGTCCTCGTAAGTCCGCACGGGTCCCGCCCTGCCGGAACTCTCCTGGACGTGCGGGCCTTTCGGGACCGTTTCGTCCGCTGGGGCGGCGCCGCGGTTCGAAGGAACCAGCCGTAGCAGAACCGTGTGGTTATCGCCGAGCCATTCCGCGAATGAATGCGTGGCGCGTGGTCCGGAACCGTCCGCCCGTATGCCATTGATGCGAACCCCGGAAACCTGACGCGCTTCGCCGGTAACGGTAGTGGCCAGCCAGAGGTCGATCGCGTGCTCCGTGGTGTTGGTGAACAGGAACCGCCTCCCGTCGGGCGACCAGGAAGGCATGCTAAGCTTCGCCCCCGTGGGCACGCGGAGCGCGATCGTTGAGCCGTCCGCCAGCTTCTTCAATTCGTACCCGGAGAAGTTGGGCGCAAGGTGCAGCCCGTTGGTGTTCGCATCGATCCGCAGCCCAGCAAGACGCAGCATCGGCTGCGAAACTTCAGTAATGGAGGGATAACGCACCGGCTGCATCAGGATCGCGTAATCGCGCGCCGGACTGACTGAGATCAGCGGCGTCGGCTTGGCGTTCAGCACATCGAGCACATCCTGAGGCGGCTTCTGATAGGCGGTCTCCGCAGTCAGGCCAACGCCTGCGGCAGCTAAGAATAGAAAGACGGCGCGGTGCATATGTGGGAATTCTACGCCTATATTGGGATTTGGACATGACACGGGTGGAACTGGGAAAGCTGATCGGGGCGCGGATCGGCCCGGAGCGGGACCGGCTGGCGCGGGAGTACCGGGAAAGCGGGCGCATCCGGACCTTCTCAGTGGATGGGCTGCTGCCGGAGGAGATTGCGCTGCGGGTGGCTGCGGCGTTTCCCCCCCTCGAACGCATGGTGCACAAGAAGAATCTGGGCCAGGACAAGTACGTCGGGGTTCAGATGAACCGATACGATCCTTTGCTCGAAGAATTGGTGTATGCCTTTCAGGAGCC
>JALYXI010000225.1 GCA_030947245.1 Acidobacteriota bacterium | reverse complement strand
CGATGAGCTGCTTCGCGGAAAAGGTGGTCTGTACGTCGGCGCGGTCCGCTTGGAGAGCGGGAGGCGTTGCCGTGACTTCGACCGTTTCCGAAGTTGCGCCGATTTGCAAGGCCACATCGACCCGGGCCGCCTGATCCACTTGCACAGTAATGTCGCGGATTACAGAGCGTGTGAAGCCTGTACCGGCCACTTCCACCGTGTAAACGCCCGGAATAAGCTGGCCCTTGGTGTAATTCCCTGTTTCGTTTGTCGAGACTTCCGTGTGGACGTTTTTTGAAGGCTCGCTGATTGTGACTGTTGCATTCGGGACACCGCTGCCGCTGGCATCGGTGACCGTACCGAAGATACTGCCGTAAACCTGCTGTGCAAGAGTGCTGCCGGGTAAAGCAAACATCATGCAAATCGCAAACAACACATTCCGGTTCGTGTGACGGAATGAATTCATGTGGCCCCCTGTAGACCTGTATCGGACTGATAAGCCTCGATAATGCTCTCTACTATATGACGTTTTGTTATGGGAGGAGATATAGCGATGTAAGTTTAAATACAACAAGTGGAATCATGGCTTTCTTGTAAGCACACCGGAATTTCCCATCCGCTGGCTGAGCGTATTGCCCAATTGAGCTTCTTTTTCCTGCTTCAGCTTAGCCGCCTGCGCGAACAACCGGTCACTCTCTGTTTTCTGCCCTTTGCCACGCAAAATCTGAGCGAGCGTGTTCAGAGGCCCGGGCGTTTCCGGATCCAGCCGAATCGCCTCGCGGAGTTCGGGAATAGCCAGATCGAGGTCGCCATTTTGCTTCAAAACTGTGCCGAGCATGTAGTGGGCTTCCGCGTACTCGGGCCGGATACCCAAAGCCGCGCGCATCTGCTGAATGGCCTCGGGAAAGGCGCCCAGTTGCCAGAAGGTAACGCCCAGCGTATAGTGCGCCTCGGCAAGCGTGGGCTCCAGGCGGATTGCTTCCTGGAACTCCTTTTCAGCGGCTTCCAGCTTGTCCTGCTGTTTGAGCGCGACCCCTAGATCGTAGTGGCCCGAAGCGGAACCCGGGTCTTTCGCGAGGGCCGCGCGAAACTCTTTTTCCGCCAGTCCGAAGGCGCCTGTCTTCAGATACGCATAGCCCACGTTCACGCGCACGCGGGCGTTAGCCGGATCATGCGCCAGGATTTTGCGGAATTCCTTGAGAGCCTGATCGGGCTTACGGGTTTCCACCAGCATGAAGCCGTAGTCGTTGCGCCAAAGATCATCGGCGGGGTTTCGCTCCACGGCCTTTGCGTAAGCTTCCACGGCGCGGTCGAGATCGCCGGTGCGTTGCAGCGCATGGCCCAGACTGTTCCAGGCAAGCCCGTTTGCCGTGTTCAAGGCGGTTGCTTTTTTGAGTTCCGTAGCAGCTTCGGCGTAGTGGCCGGTTTCGAGAAACGCGGTGCCGAGCCGGAGCCGGTAATCGAACGCTTCGGGGTCGAGTCCAACTGCTTCCTGCAAATGAGGCACGGCCTCGGACGGGTTCTGCTGCAACCAGTATGCGACGCCCAAGTGGTAGTGGGCGAGCGCGAAAGAAGGCGCGGCCGCCACGGCCCGGCGGAAATGCTCGATGGATTCCGGACCGTGTCCCAGAACGGCGTAGAGGAAACCGATGCGGTCGTCCTCTTCGGCTGTAAGTGTTCTCATGCCCGCGGATTGAGAGAGCAAACGAAGGGCGCCCTGAAAATCCTTCGCTTGGATCAGTTGCTCCGCGCGGTCCGCCAAGCCCGCCGCGGTTTGGGCCATGAGGCAGGCGGAGTACAGCAGAAGGCAGATCAGATACTTCAAACGCCCTCATTATACTAGGGGGAATGGTGACGTTCGGCGTGCTGCTGATCGCGATTGTAGCGCAAGTGCCCGAACATCAGACGGGTTTAGAGCAGTATGCCGCGAAGAAGTACGCGGCGGCGGCGGAGAGCTTTCGAAAGTCGATGGCGGCTGAAAAAGCGGGTACGAGGGAGCATGCGGAATCGGCGGTGCTGCTGGGGCAGAGCCTGTATCTGCTCGGTCGCTACGAGGAGGCGATTCCGGCGTTGAATGCCGCGCCCCGGACCAATGAAGCGGCGTACATGCTGGGAAATAGCTACCTAAAACTGCATGATATGCAACACAGTGTGCAGGCGTTTGCGGAGATGTTCGGCGTACCGGCGAGGTCTGCCGCCGCTCATCTGATTGCGGCGCAGATGATGATGCACCAGGAGTTGAACGAAGAAGCGGAAGCGCAGTTGCTCCAGGCCATCGCATTGAATGCCCAGTTGCCGCGGGCGCATTATCTGCTTGGGGAGCTTTATCTATTCCGGGGAGCGGCGGAACAGGCGGCCGCTCAATTAAAAATGGAAATCGCAATCAACCCGGATTCGGCCATGGCGTATTACAAGCTGGGCGATGTGTATGGACGGCAGTCTCAGTGGGACGCTGCGATTCCGGTACTGCAGAAATCCATCTGGCTCGACGCAACCAATAGCGGACCCTATATGCTTCTTGGCAAAGCGTACCTCCAGAAGAAGGAACTGAGTAACGCGGAGGGTATGTTGCGTCGGGCGGTGCAATTGGACCCGCGCAACTCCTCAGCGCACTACCTCTTGGGTCAGACATTGATGCGGGAGGGTCGCGAGGAAGAAGGGAAAGCGATGTTCACTCTTTCGCAAAAATTAAAGAATTAGCGTAAAAACTCACCAGATAGATCGGATCGAGCGTACTTCAGTAACCGGCCTGCGGGCCGGCTGAGCGCCTTTCGAATAGAAATCGAGACTGACCGGGACGGATTCCGGGAAGATCAGGTTTGTAATCGTGATCCGGCCGTCCGCGAAGAACACCTCGATTGAGTTACGGTCCACCAGTGCCTTGACAGTCAGCTTAGTCTGTTGCGGCAGCGGGGCGGCGGTCCTTGCCGGGAATTCTTTGCTGAAGCTCGTGAGACCGCTATGCGTGCGGTCCACAAACGCTTCATGGCGCTTCGCGTCATAGCCGAACACAGTGTAGCTGCCGTCCTTTGCCATTAGTTTCCAGCCCGCTTCATCGGCTTGCGCCATGTCCACGGTCCCTCGCATTGCGAAGCTCCGGCTCAGTCCGCTCCCGCTCGCTAACATGCCGAGCGCCTGAAGCGGCTGTTGAGTGAGCCGGATGCCTTCGGGAAACGTCTTGAGCGCAAGTTCGCGGGGAACCGTCATCTGGCCGCGCCATGGCGTTGTGGGTACCTGATTCGCGTACTGCCAGTTGTTCATCCAGCCGATCATGACGGGCTTTTGCGCGGGTGGCTGGTTGTTGAAGGTCAGGGCGCAATAGCAGTCTTTGCCGTAATCGCTCCAAAGCGAGCGCGCGTCCGGATTCTCGTTCACAAACTTCGTTCCATCGAACTTACCGACGAAGTATTGCTCGCCGGAGCCGCCTTGGACTCCGCCCGGGTTCAGGCCTACTTTCAGCACCCAGCGCTTGTTGTTTGGGTTTCCGTCTAAAGCAAGCTCGAAAAGATCCGGGCATTCCCATTGCCCCGCCGTTGTGCCTGCGGGACCGAAGTCGCTCAGGGCCGACCACTTTTTTAGATCGGGCGAGCCGTAAAAGCGGATCTTGTGATCGTCGGGCAGTGACACGGCCATGATCCAGCGCTTGCCCGCACCTGACCAGAAGACATCGGGGTCGCGAAAATCTGATGCGTTCAGGTTCAGAACGGGGTTCTGTGCATACTTGGTCCACGTGCGGCCACGGTCGTTGCTGTACGCAAGATTTTGCGTCTGGAGCGCTGGCTTGGTGGCGGTCTTGGGCGTGTGTCCGGTGTAAACGGCCACCATGCAGGGCTTGCCTCCGATGCAGAATCCGCTGGTGTTTCTTTGATCGGCAACCGTGCTGCCGGTGAACACCATCACGCCATTCTCTTCAGGCAGCGCGACCGGCAACTCCTGCCAGTGAACCAGGTCTTTGCTCACCGCGTGGCCCCAACTCATATGGCCCCATTGATCGCCGAACGGGTTGTATTGGAAGAAAAGATGATACTCTCCGTCGAAATAGATCAGGCCGTTCGGATCGTTGGTCCAGTGCTGTTGCGGGGAGAAGTGGAACTGCGGGCGGAATGGCTGATCGTAGCTGCCGGCCGCGGCAAAGAGGAGCAAACACAAAGCTGTAAAGTTCACGCGATCGCCAGCTTCTTTTGAATCTGTTCGAGCGAGACGCCCTTGGTTTCGGGATAAGTAGTAAGCACGATGACGAACTGCAGCGCCATCATCGCGGAGAAGAATACGAACGGCATGGATTTAGAACGCGCGGCAAAAATAGGAAATGTATAGGAGATGAGCGCGTTCATCGCCCAGTGGGTGAAACTGCCCAGGCTGAGGCCCTTCGCGCGCACCCGGTTTGGAAAGACTTCGCTGATATAGACCCAGATCACGGCGCCCTGCGAAAACGCGAAGAACGCAATAAAACCGATCAGCAACCAGACCAGCAGATTCTCATGCGCGCCGGATGCGAAAACCGCCGCGACTCCACCGAGGCAGAGCGCCGTGCCGACGGATCCCGTAAGCAGCAGCGTGCGGCGGCCCACGCGGTCGATGATGGACATGGCGATCAGCGTGAACAGGAGATTCGTCCCGCCGATCGCGACGGATTGAAGGTCTGACGAGACTTTTGTGAAGCCGGCTTTTGCGAAGATGTCGTTCAGATAGTAAAGAATCGCGTTGATGCCGGAAAGCTGGTTGAACATGCCGATCGAGACCGCGAGAAAAATGGGCAGGCGGTATTGGCGGACGAAGAGCGGCTGCGCGCCGTGCGATTGATCCTGATCCACGGTGGCGGACATTTGCGCGAGCTCTTCTTCAATGTTCTCTACGCCGCTGAGCTTCAGGACCGCGCGCGCTTCCGTGATGCGGCCCTTTGAGACCAGCCATCGGGGGCTGCGCGGGATCGCGAACAGCATCAGAAAGAACAGCGCGGCGGGAACGGCGGACACGCCCAGCTTCCAGCGCCATTCGGCCTCCCCGAAGCCCAGCGTTCCGATAATGTAGTTGGACAGGTAAGCGAGCAGGATGCCCGCGACGACGTTGAATTGAAAGAAACCGACCAGGCGGCCGCGCCATTTGGCCGGAGCGATTTCAGCGATGTACATAGGGCCCAGCACGGAGGAGCCGCCGATACCCAGGCCGCCGATGAAACGAAATACCACGAGCGAGGTCCAGTCCCAGGCGAAGGCGCAGCCCACGGCGGAGACGACGTAGAGGATGGCCATGCCGCGAAGGCTGTCACGCCTTCCGAACCGTTCGCCGGGGATGCTGGCGAGCATCGCGCCGACGATAGTGCCGGCCAGTGCGGCTGCCACCGTGAAGCCCAGGCTAGCCGGGTCAAGGTGGTAAGTCCGGGTAAGCGCCGCGGTGATCCCGGCGATCACAGCAGTATCGAAACCGAAGAGCAGGCCGCCTAATGCGGCGACGACGGTGCTTCGTAACAGGATGGTGGTAAGCTTCATGGGCGCTGTACAGGGATTGTATAGCGTTTGGCGCCTACACAGAGATTCGTGTAGAGAAAAGCCAAATCCTGCCAGCTTCTAGACACCAACGACAGTCACAAACGTGTCACACAAGCAATGTAATGAATGCAAAACACAATTGATTCTTTGGTGCGGAGAGGGGGACTTGTTCTCCCTCCCGAGATTGAAAACAAGTAACTTATACAAAACACAAAGGCGTCAAATGCGTAGAAGTTCCAGAAGCACGCGCCTGAGTCACAAAATTTGTCACACGGCTCTCAAAGCAGCAAAAAATCGCATCTGTAGCCCGACACTGAAGAGTCTTTCCACGTAGTCCTTTCAATCCCCAAAAAACAATAAAGCTTATTAAAGGTACCGGCTTCTGCCGGTGCTTCTTGCATCCCTGGAGAACCTGACGTGACTCCTTACGACTTCCTCTGCTTGGCAATCCCTGTGTCCACCGGAGGTGTTTCATGACTGCCGATTCGATTGCGGCTCGGCTGCAAGGCCGTAAATCGGGTTCGGGGTGGATTGCAAAGTGTCCCGCCCACGATGATTCCAAGCCGTCCCTCAGTCTTCAATTAATCAACGGAAAACTTCTCGTCCACTGTCATGCGGGTTGTGACCAACGAACCGTAGTGGCAGCTTTGAAATCCCGTGATCTGTGGCCCGAACCAGCTCCGCGAACTGTAACCAGAATCGTTGCGACCTATGACTACACCGACGAATTCGGCACACTGCTTTATCAGGTAGTTCGTTTCCAACCCAAAGACTTTTGTCAGCGACGTCCCGATGGTTCGGGCGGCTGGATCTGGAAGAAAAGTCCGCAGCAGGTTCTGTATCGCATCCGTGAAGTCTTAGAAGCACCGATCGTGGTCTGTGTAGAGGGAGAACGCGATGTGGAAACACTTCGTGCTCATGGCTTCGTAGCAACCACAAATGCAGGGGGCGCAAAAAGCCCTTGGTTGGACCAGTACACGGAATGCCTGAAAGGTCGCGAGGTGATTCTTATTCCCGACAAGGACCCACCGGGGCGTCAGAGGGTGCTCGGAATTGCCAAAGCACTCTTGGGTACGGCTGCTCGAATTGTTGTTTTAGAACTGGACGGCGCGAAAGACATAACTGAATGGTTTGAAAACGGCCATTCCGAAATCGAGCTGATCGGTCAGATTGAAGGGCAGGAGGTATCCCGATGAGATGTGAAATCGACGAGCCGCAGCAATTGGAGGCTCTCACCAGAAATTGGGAGACGAATACTGGACCCGATTCTGCGTCAGTGATTCGCCAAATCGAGGATCTCCCCTCCCTGGAATCGGTCGCAAACGGAACGACGGAATGGGTAGTTGATGAAATGTTCGCTGCGGGCTCGCTTCATTTAGTGACGGGGGACGCTGGAGCGGGCAAGAGTACGTTTGTTTCGGCTATGGCCCACGCTGTTTCTCGAGGCCACCGATTCTTGGGCAGAGCGACAATCCAGCGTCCGGTACTATTCCTGGATGCCGAGAACCCGATAGCAGCGATTCGCGAGCGATTTGAACGGCTTGGCATCGAGAGCCATGACGAGTTTCGGATCTGGGGTCAGTGGGTAGGCTGTGATCCACCAGGAATTGGGGAACCAGTCATTGCGGACTGGGTTGCGCGATGTAATTTAAAACCGCTCATTGTTATCGACAGTCTTATCGCGTTCAATCCAGGTGCGGAGAATGACTCAACTGAAATGAGAAGGCATCTGGCTCAATACCGCAAACTGTGTGCGACAGGCGCAACTTTAATAGTCCTGCATCATGTGGGCAAAAGCGAAACCGCGCAGGATTACCGCGGCTCCAGCGACATCAAGGCTTCTATCGATATCGGTTACAAGCTGAAGAACTTGGAAGACCCCTCTCGTCTCTCTCTTCTAGAACTTCGCGCTTTCAAACAACGATTCTCAGTCACCCCTTATCTTCAAATCAAGTATGACGACGGGGTACTGGCGCTTGCAGGAACCCAAGGCTCGGGCAAGAGTCCCAAGATCCAGACTCTGTCCGAACGCTTCCAGGCCCTACTTCAAAAGAATCCCGGCACCAGCAAGGAAGAGTTTGAGCGCTTGGCATTAACTTTGG
The DNA here is from genome assembly GCA_030947245.1 of Acidobacteriota bacterium. Classification (GTDB taxonomy): domain Bacteria; phylum Acidobacteriota; class Terriglobia; order Bryobacterales; family Bryobacteraceae; genus JALYXI01. Next base: position 2,142 of record JALYXI010000225.1, on the reverse strand, counting down.
GACTCGGACGAAATCGGGCACGCGACTTCTTAAACGCTGGCGTAAAGCAAGGTACGATCCGGATCGACCCGGGCCCTACGAACCGCATTTCGCATTTTTGGAGAGATGTGGCTCAGTCGTCTTCTCTCGACTGACCCTTGTCATCAACCCGATTATCGGCTCGCCGCCGATCTTGTTTTTGAGTGATCCTATCGCCGCATCTGGCGAGGTGGCGACCAACCCCTCGGTTGTTACTGCAAATTATTCAAAACAAAAGGTTCGCCAGCTCGCCACCCCGGATGGCGAGCCCGGCGGGCCGGGTAGGTCGCCATGGTCGCCACCCCCTTTAGGGTGGCGAACTGGCGAACCACAATTTCTGAAGAAGCAAAACACGCGAACAAGGAGATGAGTATGACAAGCGAAACGGTGGCTGAAAAGATCGAGCACTGGCCGCTCGACAGACTGATTCTATATGCTAAGAACGCTCGAACTCATTCCGATGTGCAAGTCGCCCAGATCGCGGCAAGCATACGGGAGTTCGGATTTACTAACCCGATCTTGGTTGACGAACGAGCCGGAATCATAGCGGGCCACGGTCGGTTACTAGCTGCGCGCAAGCTGCAACTGGCTTCGGTCCCGGTAATTCCGCTCACTCATCTCAGCGAACCGCAAAAGCGGGCGTACATAATCGCGGACAACAAGCTAGCTGAGAACGCTGGTTGGGATGAGAATGCTCTTCAGATTGAGCTGGCCGAGTTGCAGCAAAACGGCTTCGACCTCGACCTGATCGGCTTCGACGACGAAGAGCTAGCGCGGTTGCTCGCGTTGAACAGCGTAGCGGAAGGATTAACGGATGAAAACGCCGTCCCGGCTATTCCAGAAGCGCCCACAACCTTGCCCGTCGATCTCTGGCTTCTTGGGAATCATCGCGTACTCTGTGGCGATGCCAAGTCGGCGACCGATATAGCCCGCCTGCTCGGAAGCGATGCCGCGGATCTGGTATTTACCGATCCGCCGTATAACGTCGCTTATACCGGTTATACCGAAGAGCGGCTCACGATCAAGAACGACAAGATGACGCCTGGAGAATTCCAGGCATTTCTCGAAGCAGCGTTCCGTTCCTACCGCAGCGTCGTGAAGCCAGGTGCCTCGCTTTACGTCTGCCACTCTTCGTCAAGCCAGCGGGAGTTCCAGAACGCAATGGAGGCCGCCGGATTCGAAGTTCGCTGCCAGATTATCTGGGCGAAGAACACCTTTGCCTGGGGTTTCGGAAGATATAAATTTCAACACGAACCGATTTTTTACGGACACGTAGCCGGTGAAAAAGATCCTTGGTTCGGCGACAAATCGCAATCTACATTATGGGAAGAGAAGAAGCCGGCCGCCAACCGTTTGCACCCGACCATGAAACCGGTTGAACTTGTCGAGCGAGCGTTGATCAACAGCAGCAAGGCTAGCGACATTGTTGCGGACTTGTTCGGCGGATCAGGATCGACGCTGATCGGGTGCGAACGAACGGGACGTAAGGCTCGCCTGGCCGAGATCGATCCCAGATACGCCGATGTCATTGTCCGACGATGGCAGGAATACACAGGCAAGCAGGCCACGCTCGAAAGAGACGGGCGAACATTCGACGAGATTGCAGAAGAGCGATTGGCGGTGGTGGCATGAGTAGCCCGCGGTCGCCGCAAATGCGAAAAGCCGCCAGGTTTGAATCCGGCGGCTGGAGCGAAAAGTGTTCCGTTCTCTTAGGCTTTGATCGAGTAAACCCGCTTATCGCCGACCTTCTCGCTGGCTACAATCAGCCCGTGCTTCTTGGTAAGCGAACCGCCTGCGCTCAGCATGGCTCGCGTGGTGTGTTTTTGCCAACCCATCGTGGTCATGATTTCCTCAAGGGTGGTTCCACCTTCGCGCTTCAGCATCTCGATTACGCGACCGGTCTTGCTCTCCTCGCGCGGAGCCTTAGGCGTCGTTTCGCCTGTGGGCGTTTTCTTCTGGCGGGTGGCCTTCTTAGTCGCCTGCGCCTCTTCGGGCGCTACGTCGGGCGCGGGTTCGCCAACGTTGCCCTCGGGTTCGGCGGCAGGAGCCTCGGCCTGGACGTGCTCGCTTTCGCAACTTGGTGCTTCATCGCCGGGTTCCACTTTAGGAGAAGCTTCCGTTCGT
>JALYXI010000175.1 GCA_030947245.1 Acidobacteriota bacterium | reverse complement strand
CCGCACTGCTCGAAGCCATGCAGGAGCGCACTGTTACCAGCGGCACTACCACCCATCAGCTGGAAGCGCCGTTTCTTGTTATGGCCACTCAAAATCCGATCGAAATGGAGGGCACATACCCGCTTCCGGAAGCGCAACTGGACCGGTTCCTGATGAAGATTCTGGTTACTTATCCCAGCCGCGCTGAACTTTCGAGGATCGTTGAACGAACTATTGTTCGCGAAGAACCGGTGATCACTCCGGCGCTGGACGCGGTTTCCATTCTTGAGGTCCGTTCGGTATGCCGCGAAGTGCTGGTCGCCCCCCACGTTCAGGATTACGCTATCGAGCTCGTCATGGCCACTCAACCGGACAACCAGGATGCCCCGGAACTTGCCCGCAAGTACATCCGGTACGGCAGTTCCCCGCGCGGGGCTCAGGCGCTGGTCGAATGTGGCCGCGTCCTCGCCCTGATGCGCGGCCGTTTTCACTTGAGCACCGATGATGTTCGAAAAGTTGCTACCGCCGTTCTGCGCCACCGGGTGATCCTGAATTTCGATGCCCATGCGGACGGCCAGAATGCGGAAACGGTGCTGGCCGCAGTGATCCGCGCTGTTTCCGCCCACGCCGCTGCCTGAGCGCTTACCTTCGGCTGCCTGAGCGCTTACCCTCGTAAGCTACAATAGCGCTCACCAGATGCGCCCGCTCTCGCTCTTCCTCCTCGCCACATCTCTCACCGCAGCCCCCGACCCCTACGCGGGGCTGAAGTTCCGCTCCATTGGCCCCGCCATGATCTCCGGCCGCATCGTGGATATCGCCGTTGACCCTGCCAACGCTGCCCATTACTTCATTGCCGCCGCCTCCGGCGGTGTCTGGAAAACCGCCAACAATGGCACATCCTGGACCCCGATCTTCGACAATGAAGGCTCCTACTCGATCGGCGCTCTCGCTCTCGATCCCAAGAACCCGGCTGTACTTTGGGTGGGAACCGGCGAAGCGAATTCCCAGCGCAGCGTTTCGTATGGCGACGGGATCTACCGCAGCGAAGACGCTGGCCGCACATGGAGGAATCTCGGGCTGAAATCCTCCGAACACATCGCCCGGATTGCCATCGATCCCCGCGATTCCCGCACGGTTTATGTAGCCGCTCAGGGTCCGCTCTGGGCGCCTGGCGGCGATCGCGGCCTCTACAAAACCACCGACTCCGGCCGCACCTGGACCAAAGTTCTTGCTGTTTCCGAAAACACCGGCGTTACCGACGTGGCGCTCGATCCGCGCAACCCGGACACGCTCATTGCCGCCACTTATCAGCGGCGCCGCCACACCTGGACTTTAATCGATGGCGGCCCGGAAAGCGCCATTTACCGCTCCACCGACGCCGGCGCCACCTGGGGCAAGATCACCGCGGGAATCCCATCGGAAGATCTCGGCCGCATCACGTTCGCTCCCTCTCCGAAAGATCCCGCGCTGGTGTATGCCTCTATCGAGGCCGCCAACAAGAAGAGCGGCGTGTTCCGTTCCACGGATTTCGGCTCCTCGTGGGAATTACGCTCTCCCATAGAATTCGCCGGCATGTATTTCGGCCGTATCTACGCCGACCCTCACGCGGCCGATCGCGTCTACTTCATGAATGTCCGCATGACCGTGTCCGACGATGGCGGCAAAACCTTTCATCCGCTCGGTGAAAAATATAAGCACAGCGACAATCACGTAATCTGGATCGACCCGCGCGATCCCGCCCACTACCTGGTGGGCTGCGATGGCGGGCTTTACGAATCCTACGACCGCGCCGCCAATTGGGCCTTCAAGAGCAATCTCCCGCTCGGCCAGTTTTATGACATCACGACGGATAGCCAAGCGCCCTTCTACAATGTTTTCGGCGGTACCCAGGACAACAGTTCCGTGGGCGGTCCTGCCCGCACGCGGAACCAGAGCGGCATCACCAATGCCGACTGGTTCGTCACGCAAGGCGGCGATGGCTTCCATTCCCGCGTCGATCCCGAAGACCCCAACACGGTCTACGCCGAGCTTCAATATGGCGTCCTGGTCCGCTTCGACCGCCGTACTGGCGAGCGTCTGGGAATCCAGCCCCAGCCGGGACCTGATGAAGAGCCCTACCGCTGGAATTGGGATGCGCCGCTCCTCATCAGTCCACACAATCACAACCGGATCTATTTCGCCGCCCAGAAACTCTTTCGCAGCGATGATCGCGGAAGCAGTTGGCGCGCCGTGTCCCCCGACCTTTCGCAACAGATCGACCGCAACAAGCTTCAGGTGATGGGCCGGATCTGGGGCCCGGATGCGGTGGCCAAAAACACTTCAACAGCATTTTATAGCAACATTTCAAGTCTGGCTGAGTCACCAAAGAAGGAGGGCCTCCTCTACGCAGGCACCGACGACGGCTGGCTTCAGGTCTCGGAAGACGGCGGCGGCCACTGGCGGAAATCGAACGACTTTCCCGGCGTGCCTGCCCGGAGCTATGTCAGCCGCGTCCTCGCCTCGCAGCATGACGTCAATACCGTCTACACGTCCCTTGAGAACCACCAGAGCGGAGACTTCAATCCGTACCTTCTTCGCAGCACCAACGCCGGGAAGTCCTGGACCAGCATTCGCGGCGATCTTCCGGCCAACGGCGCCGTATATGCCATTGCGGAAGATCACAAAAACCCGAATCTACTATTCGCCGGCACTGAGTATGGCCTATACTTCACCGTTGATGGAGGCACGAAGTGGAACCGTCTGAAAAGCGGCCTGCCCACCATTGCCGTTCGCGATCTGAGCATCCAGAAACAACAGGACGATCTGGTGGCCGGTACCTTTGGCCGCGGCATTTACATTCTTGACGACTACAGCCTGCTTCGCAATCTGAACCTGACCGCGGACGCGATTCTCTACGGAGTGCGCGACGTTCTGGAATACGTCCAAGCCGCGCCGTATGGCCAGAGCGCAAAAGCCAGTCAGGGGGAAGCGTTTTTCAGCGCGGAAAACCCGCCCTATGGCGCCACCCTGACCTATTACCTGAAATCCGGCTTGAAGACGCGGGCCGATAAACGCCGGGAAGCCGAAAAGAAAGGCGGGATTCTTACCTACCCGGATGCAGAAGCCTTTCGCGCGGAAGCCACGGAAGAACCGCCGGCGGTGATTCTCACCATTTCCGATGCCGAAGGGCATCCCGTAAGACGGCTTACCGGTCCTGCCACAGCCGGCTTTCATCGAATCACCTGGGACCTGCGCGAACCGGCGCCTGTGCTGGGAAGACCGCAACGCGCCGAGCCGGACGAGGATGAGAACTCCGGCCCTCGCCCAGCGGGACCGGCGGTTCTTCCCGGCAAGTACCGTGTATCGCTGGCCCAGAGAGTGGACGGAATCATTACTCCGGTCACAGGCACGGTTGCATTCACAGTGAAAGGTCCAGCCGGAGAAACAACAACGCTCACCAGTTTTCAGCAGAAAATCGCCAAACTGCAGCGCAGTGTCGTGGCAACGCTCGAAAGCGCCAACACTTTGAAAACCAATCTGGGTACCATGAAACGCGCGCTCTACGAAACTCCGGGCGCAAGCACCACGCTGATCAATACCGCGACATCGCTTGACAAACGCACGGACGAAATCCTCCTGGCCCTCCGGGGCGACTTGATCCTTCGCGCGCACGATGAAAATACCCCGCCTTCCATCAGTGAGCGCGTCCAAAGCATACAAATGGGGCAAAGGATGTCGACCGCGCCCCCCACGGCTACCCAGCAGAAGGACTACGAGGTCGCCACCGCCGAGTTGACCGTTCAGCAGAGCAGACTTAAGACCCTGATCGGCATAGACGCGAAAAAGCTGGAGCAGCAGTTGGAAACGCTGGGCGCGCCGTATACGCCGAGGCTATAGCAATGAGAATGCGCGCAGGGCCATCGACTATAATCACACGTGTTTTCCCGCTCACAGCAAGGCAAATCATCGGACAATCCAGTCCCAATAAGAAGGTGCCGCGCGACTGAATCATCTAAGAACTTTCGTCCGGCGAGCAGACACGAGTGAGTTATCGATTGATCACAATATGGTGTTTGGTGCTCTGTGCCCAGACATCCAGCAACGCTCAACAACCGGCGCCGAATCTAAAGAGCTTTTTTGAGAAGCGATTGTCTGATTCGGTCAACACGCCTCCACCTTCATACGAAGCTCTTTTAACGGAAATAGATTCCATCAAAAAAAGTACTCCAATCGAAATTCAGTCCACATTACCTCTACTGAGTTTGGCCTTGAAGAGTAAGACGCCCAATCTTCCTGTCGAGGCAGTATTTGCATTTTTTGAGATCGCGCGCCGCCCTGACGGGGGAGCCATGCTTCGGAATGGTGTTCCGGAAATTGCGTCCCTATTAGCAAACCCGGATGAACGTCTAAGCGGCGGCGCCGTTACAATACTCCGAAACTTAACTCGATCAATTCCGGACGTGACGATACCAGCGATGATGAATGAACTTCGGAGCTTAAGCAGACCCAATTTAGTAAAGGCGGAAATCGTTCGAGCATTATTGGAGTCGTCCAAACGAAATGATGAACAGGTACTAAGGTCGGTTGAGTCTTACCTTGCCTTGAATGCAGATCCGATAATAAGAGCTTCAAATCTGTATGCCATCGCAGTGAATCGGGTCAAGACGCCCACCATTACTGGCTACGTAATTAGTTCCCTCGACGACAAAAGCAAGAATGTCCAAATCGCAGCAATTCAAACCGTCTATGCGCTGAGTTCTGATGTACTGGATCAAGCCCGACC
>JALYXI010000159.1 GCA_030947245.1 Acidobacteriota bacterium | reverse complement strand
GACGGTGCGTTGCTTCGTCGGGTTTCCGCCGAGCAAGGGCGGGAGATCGTCGGGCAAAAGGGAAAACGCGATTGCGCTGGTCTCCTGATTCCGTATTACCTGCCCGGGGAGAACTATCCACACAGCTACCGCGTTCGGCGCGACAAACCCGAGCACACGTTGGACAAGGCGGGCAAGCTCAAACAGCAGGGGAAGTATCTGGGCGCACCCGGATGTGCAAATAGGCTCTACTTCCCGACTAGTGTCACAGTCGCCCAACTCGCTGATCCATCGATTGCAATCGTCATCACGGAGGGAGAAAAGAAAGCAATAGCCCTCCACCGGCTCTCCCTTTTTCAGTCGGACGTTCCTCGCTTTATCCCAATTGCCTTGGCCGGTGTTTGGAGTTGGCGGGGAACGGTCGGTAAAGCCGGAGGGCCGAATGGTGAACGCGTGGATGTCAAAGGCGTACTAAACGACTTTGGCCGAATTGATTGGAAAGCACGGTCCGTCCTCATCCTGTTTGACGTCAATGTACATAGCAATGAGGATGTCAGGCGAGCACGCGACGGGCTATCACGTGAACTGACGAGCCGGCACGCCGCGGTTCAGTTCCTCGAGCTTCCGCCTGACTGCGGCGTTAATGGAGTTGACGATCTACTAGCCGTGTCGGGACCGGAGCAGGTTCTGGCCCTGTTTGATAAGCCGATTGACGGAAAGCGTCTACACATCAATCTTCCTTCCCAGTATCACCAGCGCGCTGAAGGTATTTTCCGCGTTAACAGTCAAACTGATCGGCTCACTGAAACCCAGCTCACCAACTATCAGGCTGCGATCACTGGCCACATCTCTTTCGACGACGGTGTTGAAACCAAGGGAAGCTTTGAAATCGAGGCCGCACTGAATGGTCGCTCATTTCGGTTCGCCGTTCCGTCATCCCAGTTTTTTTCGAAGGAGTGGCCAATGAACGAGATGGGGCCGAATGCGATAACGTACCCAAACCAGTGGGAATATGCGCGGACTGCCATCCAGACGACGGCTGTCACCGCGAAGGAACGACGGGTGTATGTCCACACTGGCTGGCGAGAGATAAACAGCCAACAATGTTTCTTGCATGGTGCGGGCGCAATCGGTCCCGATGGCATCGTCTCCGGCGTTGATGTTCAACTTCCAGAGTTACTAACTCGATACAGATTAGGACTGCCGCAATCAAAGGACGCACTTCAATACGCCGTTCGCGCCAGTCTTCTCTTGCTACAGCTAGGTCAACCCATCATCATGTTCCCCTTAATCGCCTCCGTTGTGCGATCCATTTTCGGCACCTCGGACTTTGCTCTACACCTGGTCGGGGAAACGGGTGCTTTTAAAAGTGAGTTGGCCGCTCTTGCCCAGCAGTTCTTCGGTAAAGAGATGAGCCGCCTTCATCTACCGGGAGGATGGTCATCCTCAGCAAATTCCTTGGAAATGCTCACCTTTTACGCGAAGGACGTGCTGGTCGTCGTGGATGACTTTGCACCTCAGGGGAGCACGGCTGACGTGGCCCGATATCATGCCAGCGCCGACCGGGTCTTCCGCGCAGCTGGGAATGGAGCCGGTCGAAACCGTTTGGACTCCAGCGCACGGCTCCGAGAACCGAAACCTCCTCGAGGGCTAATCCTTTCGACTGGCGAAGAAGTTCCACGTGGACATTCCGTTCGCGCCCGACTCCTGATTCTGGAGATCGAAAAGGGTTCGATCAGGTCACAGAAGCTCTCGGAATGTCAAAAGGCAGCCGGCAACGGCGTTTATGCCGAATTCATGGGAGCCTTTGTCCGGTGGGTTGCGGGGCAGCCGGATCGCGGGTTGCAGGAGTTTACTCGTAGGGCGACAGGACTTCGGCTAAGGGCGTCAGCAGTTGCTGGGCATGCACGGACTCCAGATATTGTTGCCGGCTTACAAGCATCTTTCGAATTGCTTGTTCAATTCTGCCAAGAATGCGAAGCGATCGACGCGACATACGCCGCGGATCTCATTGATAGTTCCTGGGAAGCCCTCACGTCGGCCGCAGCGGCTCAAGCCAAACATCATCAGGCGGTTGAGCCGGTTGCCAGGTATATCGAGCTTCTAAAGTCTTGTCTTGCTTCAGGGCAGGCTCATTTAGCCTCGCGGTCGGGTGGCCACCCTGAAAACTTCCCGGAAAGTTGTGGATGGCGATCCGAATCCGGAACGTGGGTTCCGAAAGGTCCAGGCATTGGTTGGATTGACGGGGATGCCATTTATCTAGAGCCACTAAGCGCATACCGGGTCGTTCAGAAAGCAAGCAACGAGGCTGGTGAAGGATTTCCTCTTTCAGAACAAACCCTCAAGAAACGCCTTCGCGAAAAGAGATTGTTAGCTTCGGTGGACAAAGCGCGCGAGACGAACACAGTTCGCCGCAATATCGCCGGGAGTGAAAAAAGCGTTCTACATCTGCGCTCGTCACTCTTGCTCCCGCAAACCGCCGAAGAATCTGTCCAAAGCGCCGAGCTTGTGGCATGACCGGCGATAAATGTCGGGTGAAATGTCGGGTTCTATGTCGGGTTTTTGAATCTACCCGACATCAAATAACTGATTTTTTTCAAATAGTTACGCGCCAAATGTCGGGTTTGTCGGGTTTTCTCATGAGTAGAGAGCTCCAGAGAAATGTGGCTGTTCAGAATCGCGGGAAAGGGCTTGAATGATGCAGCCCACTAACGCTAGCCTCCACATGCTGTCCGGAGGAATTGTCGTGAAAGCACGTGTTCAACATCCTGAAGTAAAGCCGCGAAAAGACCGCGACGGGGCGCCTTGGGTGTTTCGCTATCGAGCGGATGAGATCCAAACTGACGGCTCGATGAAAACGCTTCGTAAGTATCAGGCGCTTGGTCCAAGCAGGGGCGTCGGAGCCATAACGAAAAGACAAGCCGAGATCGATCGCGACAAGTTCATGTTGAAGTTGAATGCCCCATCGGAAGAAGTTGCTGTTCAACAGGTCGCTTCCACCGGAGTGGCGCTCCTCGCAGAGGTTGCTCGAATGTATCGCGAGGGATACCTTGCGCGGGAAACCCAAATCTCCAAACCGACTCGTGAGAAGGAAGAGTTCTACCTTCGCGAATACCTTGTTCCGAAGTGGGGAGCATTTCGACTGAACCAGATCCAGCCGAAAGCAGTAGAGGATTGGCTCCACACTACGTTTGAGTCCTGGTGGACGATGCATGGCGCACGCGCAATTATGACAAGGCTGTTCAGCTACGCGGAAGGGCACGGACTCTGGGAAGAAGGAAAGCGCAGTCCGTCCAGTAGAGCCAAGCTTGGAAAGAAGCACCACAAGCGCGAACGCAAGATTCTTTCCTTCGAAGAAACGGCCCGCGTTCTGGCGCTGATTGAAGAACCGTACAAGCTGATTATTGAAACCTGCATTGCAACCGGAGCCCGCATTTCCGAAGTTCTCGGACTGCAGTGGAAACACGTCAATCTGGTTGCGGGAACGATTAAGATTGAACAACGCGTATGGCACCAGGAGATCAGCCGACCGAAAAGCGACAGCAGCCGCAGAATTTTGGGGATCGGCAACTTGGTCGAGCGCTTTGCCTCTGCTGAACGAACAGGTGGCAGTGCGGAACAGTTTGTTTTCCAGCAGAAGAACTCCCCCGGAAAACCGTTGTGGGATTCAGGGGTGAGGGATGTACTCCATAAGGCAGCCAAAGCGGAAGGGTGCGATTTTGAAGGGCTCGGTCCCCACTCCTTCCGACGCGCGAATATCACATGGCGGCAGCAGGTCGGCGGAAGCGCAATTGAAGCGTCGAAGATTGCCGGCCATAGCGACCTTGAAATGACGGGAGAGTACACGTTTGTGACACCTGAACGGCAGAATGAGCTGACTCGGCTGATTCAAAATAGACTGGAACATTTCAGTAAAGAAGAGCGGAAAACGTACGATTGTGAGCCCTCGCCCGCCAAAACTCTCGCGAGATGTCTTGAAGCGGATTCGGTTAATTTTTCGCTGGTACAGTAGAAATCTGCAGCGCGAGTTTAAACGCAACGATAGAGTAATGTTTAGGAGACGGTGAGTGGCCTTCAACAGCAACGATGATCTTCGCTTTGCGCCCGCTTACTCAATCTCGGAGGCGGCGCGCTACCTGCATATGCCTCCAGGTACCCTTCGCAGCTGGATTGTTGGCCGGCGTTATCCAATTTCGGGTGGTTCGAAGCGTTCACGTCCGCTTATTCACCTGACAAAGGCTGATGAGCAATTTTTGTCTTTCATCAACTTGGTGGAAGCGCATGTTCTTGCGGCTATCTGTCGAAAGTACGGCGTTAAGATTCCGAAGATCAGGACAGCTCTAGACTACCTAGACAAGAAGTTCTCGGTTGATCATCCTTTGATCAAACAGTCCTTCCAAACCGACGGCCTAGACTTGTTCGTTGACCGTTACGGAGACTTAATAAACGTTTCCAGAGAAGGTCAGAGTGCGATGAAGGAGATCATCGGCGTCTACCTTCAGCGGATCGAGTGGGACTCTCGCGGTCTTCCAATAAAGCTCTACCCCTTCACCCGCGAAACCCAATCAGAGAACCCCCCACTATCCAGCCCGCGAGTGATTGTCATGAACCCGGCAGTTTCCTTTGGGCGGCCGATCGTCGCTGGTACCGGGATTCCTGTTGCCTCAATCTACGAGCGCTATAAAGCGGGGGATTCCATCAAGGAGCTTGCCCAAGACTTCCGGTTGGAGGTTAGCTCGATTGAAGAAGCCATCCGTTGCGAAGCTGCCTGATGGAACGGTATTCTTCATTGATCGTTCACTCGGAGTAGAACCCCTTCGAACAGGTCTTATAGAAGCCGGTCTGACCGTGACAGTTCATGATGATTACTTCGCGCGGGACGAAGAGGACCGAATTTGGCTCCAACGAGTCGGCGAACTAGGTTGGGTTGTTCACCAAAGACAAGAAACTTAGATATCGACCTCTGGAAATCGCGGCGCTTCGGCAGAGCGCGGCGAGGGTTTTCGTTCTGACGGCGGGCAATCTAAGAGGCAATGAAATTGCGAGCGTCTTCTCCAAGGCTCTGCCTCAGATTTGTAAGATGGTCGGATCCAGAAAAGGCCCGTTTCTGGCGCGGGTTTCTCAATTCGGCGGCGTAGTGATAAGCGAACAAGCAAAGTAGATTTAGTCTTTTTTGGAGTCAAACAGGAGTCCAACCGCCCTGAATACCTTGTCTGGCGTCCATCTGGCGTCCAAATTTCACCCAGCTAAGTCTTTTGTTTTTAGGAAGGATGCTTGTAAGTTGTTGATATTTGTTGCTTGGGGTGCAAGAGGTCGTGGGTTCAAATCCCGCCAGCCCGACCACAGTCTCTCATACACTTACAGCCGGTTGGCTCCTCGAGAACCCCAGTTCTGGAGTCCACCCGGAGTCCCGAATAACTTGATTTGCGAGCCACACAGAGCTTATGCGCGCTGCAGGTTGGAAACACCGGCGTTAAAGTTTTTCAAAGTTCCCGAACCATTTGCTGCCCCGCTCATTGAGCTTTTTGATTCGTCACAGCTTACCGGCATGATTTGCGTTTAGGATTATCTAATGCTCCAGTTCAACCATTCCGCACTTGCCGCCGGCTTGTTGCTTGGCAGCTGTTTTGCTGCCTTACCCGTTCACGCCGCAGCTATCCAACTCTTTGGCGCCGCTGACCTCGGGGCGCCGGATATCACGCTCACCTACCCTGGCATTGTGAATGCTTTGATCTCTTCCCCGCTCACCGTCGTCACCACCGCAAATACTGTTACGTTCGTCTCCCCATTTGGCAGCTTTCGCCACTCTGCTCAAGGCGCGGGATTCAACGCCGACTTTCTTCCGAGCACGCCGGTTTTAGTGCCGCAGAGTTCAAGCTACCTCGACATCATCTTCGGTTCCGGCATCACCGAGGCTGGCTTACAAGTTCAATCAGGTTATGTCAGTAGCCTTCCTAGTAGGGAAACCTTGACCGCTTACAACGGTTCCACGACGCTTGGCTCCTGGACTATTAGCACTCGCAATAACGGCGCCGGCGATGGAAGCGCGCCATTTCTCGGCGTGCGAACGACCGAAGACGACGTGATCACACGTCTGCGCGTCAGCAATCGGGTCGGCGTAACGGAGCTCGATTATTATTTCGGCATCGGCCCCCTGACCTTTGCTACCCTTCCGCTGCAGCCCGTCCCAGAGCCAGCCCCCTTACTTCTGTTTGCTTTCGCTCTCCCTTTCTGTGCCTTATCGGCGCGCAGAGTCACGGCTGGCCAACGCGCCCGCAATCCGGTCGCCGAGAATGGGCGACGTCGCCTCGAATCGGATCAGCCTGTTGCGTAAGCTTATTTTCCACCAGCGGGCGTGACTTCCCCGGTGAGGATGATGGAGGACGGCGCGATCGCTTTCAGCGGCCTCTGCGCAGGAGCAAAAACAGTATCACTACCACCAAGCCCAGTCCCCCTGGCCAGAAAAACCATCCGCTGCGTGGGCTGTAACCCGCCACGATACACCCTGATTGCGTGAACGCCAATAGAATTGCCAGAGCGCTGATTTGTCGCATTAACGTATCGTCTCAGTTTTCCAGCCCGGAGGGAGGCGCGCGGTTTCACATCGGACATTTCGCTGTGGCGACCCATTCCAACCAAGTCTGGTACCTTAAACGAAGGTCTAAACTGTAACGAATGTCCGAACAGCTCCTCGTTCAGGGGAAACTGCTGGGAATCGATGAGTTTCTCTCGTCCCCTTCTCCCGGCGGAAACGAAATCATTGACGCGCGCTCACTGTGGATCACTCTGGTCTGTGAGGTGGTTCCCCGCGCCCTGCTCGAAGAACTGCAGTTGGCGCGGCTCCTGCTCGGTTCTTCCGGAGGCGGCCAGTTTCTCGTCATCCTGCCCGACACCCTGCGTGATCGCGCTACCGAATTTCTCCGGATCGCGGCGGATCGCATTTCGTCGCTCACCGGCGGCCTCGTCACTCTGATCTGGAGCATCACCGAAAACCTGGGGGATTGGACGGTGGTCCGAAAACGCCTCACCGACCAGTTGCAGTCCTGCCGCAATAGCCCCCTGTCCCGCAATCCCCAATTCACTCCATTCGAGCCCTCCCCGGCGAACCAGGACTACTTCACTCCGGATCTCGCGCGCGAACTCCGCGAGTCACACGCAATTGGCTGGTCTCCGGATCTCGAAACCGTCATCGCCGCATCCCCCCAGAAGCACAATTGGGCGCTCACGTCGGACCTCTCGCAGGAAGGAATCGCCCTCGCCCGCCATGCCGCGCCGGGCGAAGAGGGCGAAGAAGCGGGCGAACAGGGTGGCGCGGCCGCAACCCTCCCCGAGATGGCCGCCCGCTCCCATGGCCGCCCGCTCTGGGGCATCCTGCGCGGGGATGTGGACGATTTCGGCATCCGTCTGCGCCGCCTCCAAAGCAGCGAAGAGCACGTCCGCCTTTCGGTCCTTTATAAGGAGTTCTTCACCGGCGAACTCGAAGTCCTGTGCAGCATGCCTGAGTTCTGGCGCAAGGCCACCGTCCTCTACTCCGGCGGGAACGATTTCGCGGTATATGGCTCCTGGGACGCCCTCATCCTGCTTGCGCGGGAACTGCAGCGCATGTTCCACCGGTTCGCCGAAGAGAATCTCAAGGATTTCCCCGGCGCGGAAGCAAAAACCATCACCATGGCCTGCACCCTCGCCGAAGATCCCGAAACCCCGCTCGGCAAACTCTACGCGCAATGTGGCGCGGACCTCGCGCTCGCCAAGGCATCCGACAAAGACTGCATCTTCCTCCTCGGCCGTGTGCTCGAATGGAAACAGCTTTCCGATGCCGCGGAATTGAAGGAAGCGGTGGAGCGGGTCAGCGAAGAGTTCCGCAACGGCCGCCAATTCCTTTCGGAGTTGGCGGCGCTGTACCAGAAAGTTTCTTCGCCGTTCCTTTCCGATCAGCAGCGCCTGCTGCAAAGGGCATACCGTTTCCAGCGCCGCTTCAGCGGGGCGGCGGCCCGCGGTGCGAAAGACCGGGAATTCGGCAAACTGAAAACGCATTTGACGAACGAAATCGTAGGGCGCAACGTGCGGCCCGCGAAGGGTAAACAGTTGAAGCTTAGGCCCGCGGGCGTGATAGCGCTAGAGTGGGCAAGGCTCTCGCAAGAAGTTGAGAGTCAAAAGGTTTAGAACATGGCAGACGAAGAGCAGCAACAGATCAAGCCGCCTCAGCCGGGAGGACAGCCGGGTGCACCGCCCGGCGGACAACCTGGTGGACCACAGAGCGGCAACCGGCCTCCGCGCGAAGGGGGCAACCGTGGCCCACAAGGCGGCCGCCCCGGCGGCGCGGGCGGACCACGTCCGGAAGGCCGCGGCGGTGGTGACCGCGAGCGCCGGCCCGGTGGCGGTGACCGGGGCGCAGACCGCAGCGGAGATCGCGATCGTCCCCGCTTCGATGCCCCGCCCGAAATCGATATCGACAAGCTGATGTCCGACAGCCTTTATCTCGACAACCAGGCTCACGGCATCGTCAGCCGCATGCGCGACATGGATACCGGCACCAAAAGCCAGTTGCGCCGTCTTTATAACGCCGTCCGCCGCGCTGTCCGGGCTCCGGAGAACGAACGCCAGCACGAGTTTGTCATGCTGCGCGCCCGCATCGCCTACACCATCGCGCGCCACTCGCTCCGCAGCCTCGACCAGATCGAAAAATTGCTCCTCCAGGTCACGCGCAAAAACGACGCGCGCGGCTACGAACGCTTCAAAGATCTGTTTGAAGCCATCATCGCGTACAACGAGTAACTATGAGTGCCCACACCGCACAAACTGAATTGAAGCTGATTGGAAAACTGATCCTCGAAGGGGAGATGCACTGCGAAACCGGCCTGCACGTCGGCGCCGGTAAAGGCTCGCTCGAAATCGGAGGCTCGGATAACCCCGTGGTGAAAGATTCGTCAGGCCGCCCTTACGTGCCCGGCAGTTCCCTCCGCGGCCGCATCCGCTCCCTCCTCGAACAGGCTACCGGAATGGCCGTCCCCTCCGAATTGGTGTTCCTTTCTAAACGCAAGGGCCAGGAAGTCCGCATCCACCAGAGCGATCGCCCCGACGACGAAATTTGCATCCTCTTTGGCCGCGGCCCGGGCCGCATGGATCGCGTTCAGGGCGATGCCATCGACGGCAATCACGCTTCCCCGGCGCGCCTGTCCGTCTTTGACGCCCCGCTCGATCTCGACAGCATCACTCAGCAGATGCGCGAAAATCTCGACGATGAGCTGACCGAAGTGAAGAGCGAAAACGCCATTGACCGCATCACCTCCCAGGCCAATCCGCGCACCATTGAGCGCGTTCCCGCCGGCGCCCGCTTCCAACTTCGTTTCGTAATCGATATCCTGTGCGAAGAAGACGCGCCTCTGCTCGCCCTTCTCATCCAGGGCATGCGCCTTCTCGAAGACGATGCCCTGGGCGGCGGCGGCTCCCGCGGAAGCGGCCGGGTTCGTTTCGCAAACCTGCGGCTGAACTGGCGCAACAGGGATTACTACGCCAAAGGAGCCGGACAAATCGAGCTGGTTCCCGCCGGGGATCTGAGCGCCATGCAAACGCAAGTAAACTCAACCGGCGCTTCGTTCCTGGAACAATAACCGCTCCATGAAAAGTGGATGGACAGTCCGGCTTCGGCCTACAAGCCCGTGGCGTATCGGCGGCGCGTCCGGCGAACGCGACAGCACTGACCTGCTGTATCACAGCGACACGCTCTATTCCGCGGTCACGTCCGCTATGGGAGTACTGGGCGAGCGCGATGCCTGGCTCGCCGCCACCGCCACCAATCCGCAAGGCCCGGCAGTCCGTTTCAGCTCCTGCTTCCCCTTTATCGGCCAGACCGGCCTCATTACGCCGCCTCGAACCCTCTGGCCCCCGCCGCCTTCCGCCAAAGTCCGCTGGAAGGGCGCCAAATTCGTTCCACTCACGCTGGTACGGGATCTCATCGCCGGCACGCCCCTGAACGACGACGCCTGGACCCTGGACGGACCCAGCCAATGCCTCGTACAGTCCGGCCGCTTGGGTCCGTTTCGCAAAATCGTTCGAAAGAGCGCGGCGGTCGACCGCCTCACCGGTCAAACCGAACCGCATTCCGTAGCCGGTCTTGAGTTCTCCCCCAATTCAGGCCTTTGGTGCCGCGTCGCCTTTCACGACGACGAAGCCGCCGCCCGCTGGACCGAACCCGTCCAATCCTCCTTCCGCTGGCTGGCGGATTCCGGCTTCGGCGGAGAACGCTCCCAAGGCTGGGGCCGCGCCGAGAAACCTTACTTCTCCAAGCCTTCGCACCTTCACGACGAAGTTCCCGAAGCCGGTGACTACTGGCTCCTCTCCCTATATGTGCCCGGCCCCGAAGACCGGATCGATTGGTCGCGCGGTAGTTATTCGGTCACTACCCGCAGCGGCCGCGTCGAAAGTCCCGTCCGTGCCGGCCAGCAAAAGAAATCCCTGCCCATGATCGAGGAGGGTTCCGTGCTTTCCGCCGCCTGTCCGCCGGAAGGTTCCGCGCCGGATGTAGCCCCCGGCGGCTTTCCCCACCCCGTCTTCCGATTTGGCTTCGTTTTTGCGATTCCACTTCACGAGCAGGTCTTTGCTTGAAAGCAGCGTTCGCATGAGATACAAAGTCACCTGTCTCACCCCTACCCTGGTCGGCGACGGCCACAAGCTCGCTCCCATCGACTATATGGTCTGGAAAGATCAGGTCAACGTCCTCGACCAGACCCGTATCTTTCGCCTGCTCGCCAAAGGACCGCGTCTCGAAGGCTACCTGCGCCAGCTCAAGACCGCCACCCGTCTCGATTTCGCCAGTTGGGGCGGCTTCGCCCAGAACTTTGCCGGCCGCCGAATCCCATTCGAAAACGCCGCCTACTCCGAATACTGGAACCGCGCGCCGGTGGAAAGCCTCAGCATTCCCACCTTCGCCCAAGGCACTGCGGGTTCGTATCTGCCGGGAGCCGCGCTCAAAGGTGCGCTCCGCACCGGTCTCCTCTTCTCAGGCCTTCGCGAAAACTCGCTTTCCGAACTGGCGGCGCGCTTCGCCCCGGGGGAACGCCCGCCCCGCCGCCCTGCCGAAGCGCTGGAAGAACACACCGTCGATGGGCGAACCCGCTTCTTCAGCGCCGCCGATTCCACCCCCACGCCCACCACCTCCTTCAAGGTGTACCTCGTTCGCACCTCCACCCTGCAGGCGGCGAAACAGCCGGGCGCTTACCAGGTCGCCTGGAAGCAGAGTCCCCGCGGCGCCGTTCAGCGCCCGGAAGACAGCACCCCTAACTTCATCGAAATGGCCAGTCCGGGAACCACGTTCGAAGGAGCCTGGAGCGAAAATCACTTTTTGGATTCTCCCGAAGTCCGGCGCATCCTTCGCTGGCGCGATCCGGTCACGCAAGAACACATTTTTCGCGCGGCTAATTCGTATGCCGAAAAACAGTTGGAAGCGCAACGCCGCTACGCGGAATGGGCAAGTCTCCCGCTGCTCTTGAAAGAGGTCGAAACTCTTCAAGCGAGACTCGCGGATGTTAAGGCGGATGTTAAGAATGAAGGTGGCTCTCTCCTCTCCATCGGTTGGGGCGGCGGATTTCTGGGCAAATCCGTTCTCCAGGACACCGCAGGGGAGAACGCCCGCAAGATCCTTCAGAGCCAGAATTATTACGCCCGAGCCATTCAATCCGGCCTCCCGTTCCCTAAAACCCGCAGGATCGTGTTTCTAAACAACCAGCCCGCCACGCTCCCCGGTTGGGTCCATCTCCAGACCTTCTAGCAAGAATAGTGGAGGTGATATGTTAAAAGCTAAATTCGGTTTGTTACGAAAATCAGGTACGCCGGAATCCGTATCGATTGGAGAAAAGTTAATCGGGCTCCTACCGTCCTCGCGGATCGATCCGGACCATGGCGGTACGGTGAAGGCGAATCTTGATAATTGTCTCGACTTCACGCTCAGGACCGTGCCGGATTTTCTGGAACGAATCTCCACGAAAGACGTGCTGGACTTCGGGTGCGGCTTGGGATGGCAATCCGCAGCCATCGCCCAACGAAACGTGGCCCGTTCCGTAACGGGGCTGGACATACGTTTATTCAACGAACAGGCGGAGACGGCGCGGAAGGCTGGCGTCTCCGATAGAGTCTCCTTCGTCCCGGATGTCGAAGGCCGTCAGTTTGACGTGGTGTATTCGTGCAGCGCTTTCGAACATTTTTCCGGCCCCGAAGCCGTGCTGCGGAAAATGATCGATGTCACCCGTCCTGGAGGCCAGATCATAATCACCTGGGCTGAGCCGTGGTGGTCGCCCAATGGATCCCATATGACCGGCTACACAGGATTTCCATGGTCAAACGTCTGGTTCTCCGAGAAAACTCTGATGCGTGTTCGATCGAAGTACCGGTCCGATGGCGCTCAGAAATTTAGCGATGTAGAGGGCGGGTTGAATCAAATGACCATCCGCCGATTTGAAAAGATTATCGGAGCCTGTGGCGTGCCGATTGAGTTTTACAAACTTTGGCCCGTTCGAGGGATGCCACTGGTATCCTCTATACCGGTCGTCCGGGAGTTCTGGACCGCTGCTATATCCTGTGTTTTGCGCAAGGTACCGTGAACACTGATTCGGCGGTAGCGGAATCGCCAAAAACATTATGAATTATCACGCAAGCGGAACATTTCAAGTTAAGCTAACTCCGTTGGAAGCATACGCGAAGGCGGAAATCCCCAACCTCGCCCGAATGTCTATCGATAAGCAGTTTGACGGGGATCTGCACGGCGCCGGCAAGGGTGAAATGCTGAGCGCCGTGACTGCGGTGAAAGGCTCTGCCGGCTACGTCGCCCTGGAGCAGGTCACCGGCATGTTGCATGGAAAAAGCGGAACCTTCATACTCCAGCACACCGGAACCATGACCCGGGGTGAACCGCGGCTTTCAGTAACTGTAGTGCCCGATTCCGGCACCGGCCAGCTCACCGGCCTTACGGGTAAATTGGCAATCAAAATCGCCGAAGGAAAGCATTCGTACGAGTTCGACTACACCCTCGGCGATGCCGGTTAACTGGGAAAGTGCTTCTCTTCATTGTCGAGCGCTTCGTGAAAAAGCATTTTCAAATAAGTTTGGTAAGGTAGTCCGCGGATTTCTATTTCGCCGCGCGCCAGAGCAGCTTCCGCGTTTGCGGTAAGCTGATCCCGTTGCTGGTACCACCATTGGGCTTCCTCGGCCTCATCGGCAAAAGTGGGAATGGGTTGCGTATCCATGTTGCTCAGTGTCATTTCCTGGGACACTCACAACCTCAGGCAAACCGGAGACCTCCGTTCATGTACTTGCATTATACGTGTAAGCGCTCTCACAAACCGCGATCCTTTCGAGCGACCATCTGGCATATCTGGTAAGCTGGCCATCAAAATCGCCGATGCAGAGCATCCCCGCAAGTCCGATTACTCGCCCGGCGAACATTAAGGACCAGTTCGGCGACATCGACATCTATCTCTTCGATCAGATCCTGCGAGGCCGCATCGTGCCCGGCATGCGGATCCTCGATGCGGGTTGCGGT
>JALYXI010000141.1 GCA_030947245.1 Acidobacteriota bacterium | reverse complement strand
CATTGGTGATGGATGCGCGGCTGGTCCACAGCTTCCTGTGAATTCATGCCGAAATCGACGGCGTTCACAATCGTCTGGAGCACACTGTTAATGATGGTAGGGCCGCCGGGGGTTCCCAGCACGAGGAAGAGCTTGCCGTTTTTCGTAAGGATGGTGGGCGTCATGGACGAAAGCGGAGTCTTGCGCGCGGCAATTGCATTTGCTTCACCTTGAATGAGGCCGTAGGAGTTGGCTTCCCCAGGCTTGGGCGCGAAGTCATCCATTTCGTTATTGAGCAGGAAACCTAGTTTGGCCGGGGTTACGCCGCTGCCAAAGCCGCCGTTTAAGGTGTAGGTCACAGATACAGCGTTGCCCTCCGCATCCACGATGGAGAAGTGCGTCGTTTCCAAACTTTCATAAGAGGTGAGATTGCCAGGCTTCACTTCGCCGCTGGGAGTTGCCTTCGCGGGGTTGATACCTTCGCGCAGATGTGCAATGTATTTCGGATTGAGCAAGCCGCTAACCGGTACTTTGAAGAAGTCCGGATCACCTAAATACTCGCTCCGGTCGGCGAAGTAGCGGCGCATGGTTTCGGCCAACAGGTGCAATTCTTCGGCAGAACCGGCGCCCGGTTTCGCTAAATCCATCCCTTCCAGGACGCCGAGCATCTGAAGCACGCCGATTCCCCCGGAACTGGGGGGTGGCGCGGTGAGGATCCCGTACCCGCGATACTCGCCGGTGAGCGGAGTGCGCTCGATGGCGCGGTAGCCTTTTAGATCCTCAAGGGTGAGAGTGCCGCCGTGAACCGCCATATCCGCAGCGAGGAGCTTAGCGGTTTCACCCTCATAAAAGTCCTTCGCGCCTTGATCGCGGATGCGCTTTAGGGTCGCGGCCAATTCAGGCTGCACCAGCATATCGCCCATCTGGAAAAACTCGCCATTCTTGAGAAATATGCGCTTTGACTCTTCGAACTGAGTCAGCTTTTCCGATACGGTATTCGATTGGAGAGAATTGGCGAGCCCCCAGGAAACCGGGAAGCCGCGCCGAGCGAGTTCCACGGCGGGCGAAAGCAATTCTTTCCAAGGCTTCTTGCCCCATTTCCGGTGCGCGTATTCCAGGCCTTTCACGGTGCCGGGGATGCCGGAGGCGCGGTATCCGGCGACGCTGTCCTGAGTGGGGCGGCCATCGGGGCCGATGTACATATCGTGCGACGCGGCGGCAGGCGCCCTTTCGCGGAAATCGAGAAACGAAGAGCGCCCGTCCGCAAAGCGAACCAGCATAAATCCCCCTCCGCCTAAATTGCCGGCGGAGGGATGAGTAACGGCGAGAGTCATTCCGACGGCTACTGCGGCATCCACGGCATTTCCGCCCGCTTCGAGCACTGCTTCACCGGTGTCGGTCGCGTGGCGCTCACGCGTGACCACCATGCCGTGCCTGCCTCGCACGGGTTGGCGCGCATCCGCCCCGATGACGAAGAGAAGAACAACTCCGAACCCAATCCGCATAGGTTCGATTGTAATGTCTATTTGGCTTTTTGCGTTTTCTCGAGGTCTTTCGCGGCTTCCAGGTGCTGCCTCATGGACGGAAGAGTGCGCGAGGCCAATGTCCGCAAACCCGGGTCAGCGCCGTTTTGCAGTTCCTGTTCAAAGCGCCGCAAACTTCTCTCATGGTTCAAAACCTGATCCCGAATGAAGGCACGATCAAACTCGTCACCGGATAGTTTGGCCAGCTTGTCGACCCGGGCCTGGTGCTTCGCATCGAGCGTGGCGGGAATGGTGACGTGCCCGCGGGCTGCGATGCGCTTCAAGCGTTGCGAGATCTTGCCGTGATCTTCAATCATTTCCTTTGCAAAAGTCTTGACGGCGGGACTTCCGGCCTGAGTGGCGGCCAGTTTTCCGAGTTCCGCATCGGTCATGGATTCAAGCGCCAAATTCTGCGCGAAAATCTGGTCCGCAGCCTCGCGCATTTGATCGGAAATGCCGGACGACGGATTAGTGGTAAGCCCCGGATTGCCGCCCGGCGCCGCCGGATCCCCGGTCACGTTCGATGTGTTCAAAGGGTCGCCCACCGGCTTCGGCTGCGTGTTGGGCGCCGTTGGAATCTGCGCCCAAATAATTCCTGTGCACAACAACCCGGTCACGCCAATACGTCTCATCGCGTTTTCTCCTTTCAATACCGGAAAACGGCGCATACTGGAACGCCGTTCGGCATATGTTGCCCGGTCAATAGCATAACCTGTCCACCGTGAAGGATCGTTTGGATCGCTGCGTCGTCTATCAAGTTATGACGCTCTTCGCCGCTTCCCGCGTGGTGCGACACCTTGCTTCGAGCTTCGTCGAAGTTTCCGAGGTATTCCGCGCTGCTTTGTAGATAAAGGCGCGAAACGCGGCCATCGTGAGCGGCCTTCACAATGTCCGGCGCGTGAACCGAGGCATGACCGGCCCCGATCAGCTTATCGAACTCGCCTAACTGCTTTCTGATCCCAGGCGAAACGTAGGTGCTGAGAGCACGCAGTCCCCGGGCATGCATCTCACCCCCTTTCAAACCGTCGGGTGAGCCGGACACGCCCGTTTCGACGAGATGAGGATAGGTATTCGCAATCCGGTAAATGGCCAATTCGCTTTCGACGCCCACCAGAACCAATGGCAACTGGCTCTCCTTAACGATGGCATGAACGGCGCGGTCGATTTCACCGAAGAAGTTTGCCAGGTATTCGGGCTTCTCATCGGCATCGGTCGAGGTTCCAGACATGACACCCTTCATCGAACCGACAGAAGGACCCGCCGAGGAACGGTTATCGAGCATGTGGTCCGGCTTATCCGTGTGCCGCGATTCGCCCAGGCTGGTTGGAGTGCCGGGAGGAAAGGCGACCTCTTCGGCGCTGGCTGCGGTGCAGTGGAGCAGCCGCGTGCGCTTCTGGCTAAGAGCTAGCAAATAAAACTCGTGAGAATCGTGAAACAGCGGCAGCAGCGCGCGGACGGGAAAGCGGTCCCCCACGATGGCCTGCGCGGGAAGAGCTTCCGGCGTGTACATCACTTCGTTCAACTCCGCGGACCGAAGTAAAACAACTGACCCGGTGTGGCCGTTCGGATTCAGATGTTTCACCTGTTCGCGAAGCGGCCCCATCAGGCGCTCACGCTCACCGGCCGGAAGGGCACTCTCCACCTGAGAGAGCGGGCCATCTAATCGGTCGGCCGTTTCGACCGCTTCAATGATCGTTATGCAGGGCCCTTTCGCCTCGGCTATTTTTCTCAACATTTCCATGCAAACAAATAGAGCAATTTAGAGGCAGTTCTTGCAACGTATCATACAGCACATTTAATACGGCCGAGGACATGCCGTGATCCGGAGCCGATTCGTTAAAGAATTGCTCATTCCACTCAGGACTACGGTTTTTGCAGTTTCGCGAATTCTGTCTTAGCTTGCAGGAGGACTGGAAGGTTGGGATCGGCATCTTTCCAGAGGGCGAGAAATTCACGATAAGCAGTTCTTGCCTTGTTCGTGTCGCCCGCCAGGGCGAGAGCTCTGCCGCGTTGCAGGCGCGCTAGCGCGCCGATCGGGTCGGACACCACGATTCCGCTATGGTCGAGGATTTTCTGAAACTCCGCTGCAGCTTCCGCGCCGCGGCGTAGGGCAAGGTACGCCTCTCCGCGAACCCAGATAGGATAGAGCGCCCCAAAATAGCCATGGGCCACACTGCGCGGCGCGCCGAGTTCACTCGCAACCGCCCTCTGGAGCGCTTCGACAGCCTTCGCGGGCTCTCGATAGTTCAGTGCGAGTTGCGCGCGCAGCACCGGGAGATAGTGAAATCGGATCGTGGTATCGTCCGGAAACCGCTTCTCCAGGTCATCCGCAAGCTCTTTCGGCCGGACAGAATCGCCCGCATTTGCCAGCGCAAACGCGGCGCCATACTCTACCTCGCAGTTCTTTGAAAGTTCAAGCGCGGCCTTTGCCCTTTCTCTTGCTTCCGACGCATTTCCGAAAATAGCTTCCCGGATCGCTGCTCCGGTTTCCCACAAAGCGGCCCGTTCTTCCTGCTGCCCTTGCCTTGCCTCTGTGACGGCTCGCCGCGACATGCCCCTCGACCGCTGCAAGCGGCCCGAGTATGCCAGAGCGGAAGCCTCGTTATTGGAGATCCAACTTTCCGGTCCGGAGCGCTTTCGAGCCTGTGCGGCTACATGCTCCATTGCCGCCGGATCGCTTTTCAAGAAAGCGAGATCGTACGCAAGCATAAGAAGTTCATCGGCCTCGAGCCCGCGCTCGGACGCACGTTGGAGCGTAGCGTCGGCTGGTTCAAAGCGTTGCAGATATGCATTGTTGACGGCCAGGTTGTAATACCCGATTCCGAAATCCGGGTTAATTTCAATTGCTTTCGACGCTTCGGCAATTGCGTCCTCGTATCGCCCGGAAAACTTGCTTATATACCCCGAGAGCATCATGTGAGGGGCTGCATCGCGGGGATAGGTGCGCGCCCATGCTTCATTCGTCTTTCGCGCCTCTTCCAGGTTCCCTGTTACCAGCATCTGATAATTTGCCGCAATAAAGAACTTCTCCCGATCGCTTGTCCGATCCCGCAATTGCCAGGCTCTCCGAATGCTTTCCGCCGACAAATCACCCTGATCCACATCTGCGTATATACGCCCGAGCGAGGCATGCGCCATCGCGAACTCAGGATCCAGCTCCGTGGCGCGCTTGAACAGCGGCAGCGCCTCCGTCGCGCCCCGCGAGAAGTGGATCTTCCACGCCTCGCTGTATGCTTTTAGAGCGTCAAGTGACGCCGTTGTAACCTCCGCCAGCGGAACGTCGTGTGTTCTGAGCATCGCGGGCGATTCGCCGAATCGCAATCGGAGCCGATGTGCAATCTGGCTCAGTGCGCTCAACACATCCTCTCTTCGCTTTACTTGGACCTGCTCGTTGTCGAGGAAGTCTCCGGAACCGCAGTTCGTCGCCTGTACCCCCAACACGTATTGGCTTCCCACGCTCGTGATCGAACCGTCCAGGACGATGGCGCTTCCGGTCCGCTGGCAAACCTCTCGCGCGAGCTCGGGATTGAGCCGCGCTTCGGCGGACCGCTTCATCAGGCGCATGGTCCGCTGCACGCGCGCATCGGAGACCAGACTGAGGAAAGGCGACTGTTCCAGTTCCGCCGCCAACCCCTGGCGAAGAGTGCCGTCGAAAACCGGATCGCCTGTCTTGTTTACAAAATCGGCGAGGACGATCGTATCCTTATCGGTTAGCTTGGGCGTGTCTGGAAGCTTCGGCGTTCCGCGAAAACGAGCTGCCAGAATTCCAACCAACGCCAGGGCAAACAGCGCGCCTGCCAATTCCCGTGGCCGCCCAAATCTTTTTGAAATGGTTTCCGGGGGTGTGGCTTCCTCAGGAACGTTCACCTCTTCGGCGATGAACCGGTACCCGCGCTTGGGAACCGTTTCAATGTATCGCGGCGACGCACCGCTTTCCGCGAAAATCCTCCGGAGGACCGAAATGTTGAACGCGAGACTATTCTCTTCCACAAAGGTGCCGGGCCACACCTTATCCATCAGTTCTTCTTTATCGACGATGTGGCCGCGGTGCTCCATCAGTACGATCAGGACGTCGAGGGCTTTGGGAGAAATGGGAACAGGCCGTCCACCGCTTTCGAGTGTGCGCTCCAACGTGTTTAGCCGGAATTTGTCAAACTCGACAAAACCGTTATCCAGCAAAGAGTTACCGGCCCTCATAACTTTCTCATCGATTTCTCAGAGCGGTTCAAGTACTTTTTTTCAGGTGTCAGGCAGTATAGCAGCACTATGTTCACTCAACGGAAACTCATGCTCATACTCGCGCTACTTCTGCCGGCGGTTCCGGCCGGCGCGAGCATCCTTTACGTTCTTACCGGTCCCCCTGGCGCTTCCGACGAGCTCTTCGGCACCTTCGACACGGCCACCGGAGCCTTCAGGCAGATCGGTCCGGGCACGGAAGGTTCGACGGGCTTGGTTTCGGGGCCGAACGGGCAACT
>JALYXI010000010.1 GCA_030947245.1 Acidobacteriota bacterium | reverse complement strand
TGGTCATGCCACGTCAGGCCTTCCTCATCCACCAGCGCCCAGAAAATGCCGATCATGCCGGAGCAGAAGCTGAGTGCGCAACCGGTCATGCGAAGTGCCCGCATCTTGCGATCGGGCGCGAAACCGTTGAAGTTGACCAGCTTGAGACCGGTCCATTTCATGCCTGCGGTTTCCCGTCCCGATAGCATCCATACAAAGCCGTACAACAGCGCGACGAGGCCGAACGCGACGGTTAGAAGAGCGGCGGTCTGCTTGGTCACGTCGATTCCGCCGCCAAAGGTTTCGAAGATCGCGAAGAAGATTCCGAATGAAGCCATGATAATGCCTGCGTCGAGAACAGCAGCCGTGGCACGGTGGATAGGGCTGGCTACCGGGGCATCGCAATAGATGACCGCTTCTACCGTGGTCTTCAGAGTGCGGATCGACTGAGGCGAAGGCGGCAGAAAGTCGAGCGTGGATTGCAAAACGTCCACCGGCGGCTTGCGGCCGGTAATCCTAGCCTTCGGTTCGGGCAGTACTTCGCTGTTCCTCACCGTAGCTGGAGGCTTGATCCCGCGTTCGAAAGGAATCACCTTCGGGGCGCCTTCTTCGGTGAACAACGAGCTTTGGGTGAGAGAGACCGGGTCCGATTCGGCGATGCGTTTAGGGTGACTGGTCGCAGCGGTTTTCGGAACGGCGACTGCGGCGAGCGCGTTTGCGCCTATAGCTTGAAGAGCCCGGGCGGCGTACTCGGGCGGAGCCTCAGTGGCACTGCCGGCCAAACGGCGGCCACAGCGGCAGCAACGGTGGTCTGCTTCGGAATTGGCGGATCGGCAGTAGTTGCAAGTCACGGTAAGAGCCTCCGGGCAGAACACCAGCTTGCGGCTAGGTGGGTCCCGTGCTACGTTTGCGCGTTGGGGCCCCTCGCGCGAATAAACACTTCTTCTCTGAGTACCACAAACATAAGTGCGTGTCACGGTTTTTCTTCTCTACGACACCTATGGATATTGGCGCTGGTACTGCTCGGGCCCCGAATCGCGTTACCTCAATTAAGCAGCACGTCATCACGTGACGCCGAAGAGAACAAGGCGTACGCCGTGGGGGATCTGCCAAAGCCGGATTTCAAGACTCGGCCCCCGCGGCCAGACAAGCCGAACCTGGGCGATTACAACATCACAGCCGATACGGAAACGAAGGACGGAGACATCTACAAGTTTCGCGGCAGAGCGGTGATCGAAGGCTCCCAGATGATTCTGAAAGCCGACGAAATCGATTACAACCAGGAGACCGGGGACGCGGAAGCGCGCGGTCACGTCTACTTTCAGCACTTCGAACGGAATGAGATCATTGTCTGCAGCCGTGCGAAGTACAACACGGAGACTGAGACCGGGCGATTCGACCAGCCCCGGGGCTACGCAAAGACGCAGATTCACGCACGGCCGGGAATGCTGGCTTCCGACAATCCGTTCTACTTCGAAGGCGAGTGGGCGGAGCGGGATCACGAAAAGTACATTTTGTATAACGGCATGATCACCGGGTGCGTGCTGCCGAACCCGTGGTGGACGCTGACGGGCCCGAAGTTCGACATTATTCCGGATGATCGCGCCCTTGCGTATAAGGCGGTGTTCCGGCTGCGCAAAGTGCCGCTGTTTTATGCGCCTGTGTTTCGAAAGTCGCTGAGCAAGGAACCGCGGCAGAGCGGGTTTCTGACGCCGAACGTGGGGAACAGTTCGCGGCGCGGCGCCTTCTTCGGCTTGGGATATTACTGGGCGATCAACCGGAGCTACGACGTGACGTACCGGGTACAGGATTTCACGCAGCGGGGACTTGCCCATCACATCGATTTCCGCGGAAAACCGACACAAAGCTCGGATTTTGACGTCATCTTCTATGGCGTGCAGGACCGCGGCATCCAAATCGGGAACACGCTTCAGAAACAGGGCGGCTTTAACCTGTATGCCACGGGGCATGCCGACCTGGGAAACGGATGGACAGCCCGCGGGAATATCAATTACCTGAGTTCGCTGGTGTTCCGGCAAAACTTTACGGAATCTTTTAACGAAGCGATTTTTTCAGAATCGCATTCCACCGGTTATGTAACAAAGCACCACGATTCGTACACTTTCAATACTGTGTTTTCCCGGATCGAAAATTTTCAGGACGCCTTGAAAAATGACGTGATTCTGATCCGGAAACTCCCCGAAGTTCAGTTCGGCAGCCGGGACCATGAGTTGACGGGCGGGCTGTTGCCGCTCTGGGGATCATTCGATTCGGCGGCGGGGCTGCTTTACCGGACGCAAGCCGCTTCGATTACCACCTTCGAGGATGGCAGCCGCTTGGCGGAGGGCAAGCTGCAGACCCAGCAGTTCAGCCGGCGCGCCAATCTGGAGCCGCGCGTGATGACCGCTCTGCGATTCAAGAACTTCCACCTGATTCCCAGTTTCACTCTGCATGAGACATATTACAGCGAGCAATTTGAGAACGGCCGCGTGGTATCCAACAGCCTGCTGCGAAACGCACGTGAAGTTTCCGTTGATTTTGTAATGCCCTCTGTGGAGCGCCTTTTTAAGCATAAGACTTGGTTAGGAGACCAACTGAAGCATGTGATTGAGCCGCGCGCGACTTACCGCTATGTTACCGGAGTGGGAGATTACGAGCGGGTGATCCGCTTTGACCAAACAGACCTGCTCACCAATACCAATGAGGTGGAGCTTTCTATCACAAATCGTCTCTATGCGAAGCGAGGCGACGCGGTCAGCGAGGTCGCGACCCTGGAAGTGTATCAGAAACGTTTCTTCGATCCGACATTTGGAGGAGCGGTTATTTCGGGCGAGCGCAATGTGGTGCTGAGCACGGTAGACCTGACGGGTTATACCTTTTTGTATCAGCCGCGAAATTACTCGCCGGTTGTGATTGTGTTCCGGGCCTACCCGAGGCCCGGTTTCGGTCTGGAATGGCTGACCGACTATGACCCGCTATTGGGGCGGATTGTAAATAGCGGATTTAACGCGAACTATAGGCGAGCAAAGTATTTTCTTTCCGCCGGAAACAATCAGGTGCGGAGTATTCCGGCGCTTTCTCCCAGTGCGAATCAGCTACGCGGGGTATTCGGTTATGGTGACCCGAATCGCCGTGGTTGGAACACCGCGGTTACAGCAATCTACGATTACAAGAACAGCGTTCTGCAGTTTGCGACAGTGAACTTGAATTACAACACGGACTGCTGTGGAATCAGTGTGCAGTACCGGCGTTTCTCTTTTGTCGGAATCGGGCTAAATGACAATCAGTTCAGAGTCTCCTTTTCAATAGCAAACGTAGGGTCATTCGGTACGTTGAAGAAGCAGGAACGCTTGTTTTAGGCCGCCGAATACGAAGGCGAGGGCGGAAAATCAGCTAGTTCCAGGCTTGTGCATTGGGCCGCTGCGATCATTTCGCAACGCCATGATCGTAGCTGATGACGCGCGTGATTTGCCATGCACCGTTTTTCAAGCGCCAGAGGTGAATGAACCTGGCTTCACCGATGACGTCGCGATCCTGGCTACCGATGTGGTGGAAGCGATGAACGCCGATCTCGACCGCGCCGTAGCCGTGGATGGAATAGACCTCAAGTGTGCCGGCAACCAGTTCGCGGTTAACCTTGCCGCAGAGGTTGTTCTTTATACTGTCACTGACCGTCTTACGCCCGTATTGCGGGTCGTCGCGGTCGTGGTAAAACTCAACGTCTTCAGCGAACATGATTTCTACTTTCGGCATGTCGCAGTGATTTACGGCGTTGAACAGAGCAGTGTCCTGAGCGGAGATGGCGTAAAAGAGCTTTTCGTTCGCGCCCGTCGGGGCAACTGACGATTGAGCAGAGCTCTGGTTAAGCGGAAGTATTACCATGCAGGCGGACAGAAGCAGGCTATGTAGGATTGAGCGGATGGTCATCAGATTCCTTTCCGGGGGTGATATGTACGGTTACTGGTACGCAGGCGCGTGACCGTTGTTCCCCCGTTCTGTTCCCCCGTTCTTGCGAGGTTAATGGTTGGTCGAGTATATTACGGTCCTGATTAGCGTCTTTCCTGACCGGCATTCGCGAGTTCCCGGTAGCGGTATGCGGCCTGGCTGGGGATTCCGGCGACCTCGGATTCAGTAAGATAGCGAACCGGCGCTGAGACACTGAGACGCTGGACCACCTGCGCCAAACCGGAGATCATGGCGAGTTCCGCCGGTCTCGCTGACCTGTTTACGATGACTCCGCACCCTTGGATAATCAGGAATGGCCGGTCGGAGTATGGACTCTGCCACTGCTCTCCCGGACTGGGACAGGGAATCGGGCGAAACAGGTCCGATGTCCCGGACTCCGACAAGATCGCCTGACAGGGGTACAGCAAGCCTCCAGCAACGATCGCTTGAGAGACCGCATCCGTCCCCAAGGAATGCACTCCATCGTTATCCGGAAGACCCCAGCGTGAGTGTTCGCAGATCTTTGCCAGTACCTGATAGTCGGCCGGGTGTGCCTTCCGCGGGGGAATGGCAAGGCGCCGCGCTACTTCGATCAGCAGATTCTCGACGTTTTTTGGATCTTCCCCCGCGACGACTAGGCCGTGATTGGCTAACACGAACAGATTCGTACCTGGGCGGGCGGCTAAAGCATTTTCAATCTCCCGGGCAAGCGGCAGACCCGAGGCCGTATACGGGACCCATTGCCAGGGCAAGCCCTCCAACCGCGGTTGGAGTTGCATAAGAGCGTCCTTCCTTACCGCCCACGCGATCGTGTTCACGCAGTGCACATGAAGAGCTACGCGATGCGGCAGGGTAGCGTGCATGGCAGTTTCGAGTGACGCGCAAGGGTACCGTTCAGCAGGATCCAGGCCCTGCAGCAAGCACTCCGTGATCAGCTCGTTTAAATCCAAGGGGAGGAGAATATCGCCACGCATGGCATCGGCCATCCGCTTGCCGGAGGCTTTTATCCACAAAATGCCGTCCAGCTTCATCGAACTGTTGCCAGTACTCGCCTGGGTCAGCAACGGATCGATGCCTACACGCTCGGTCAGCCTGAGCAGCCTTTCCAGTTCAAACTGATTGGCCACTGGCGTATGTTTCCTCACTCTTGCATCCTCCCGTGATCACAGCAACAAAACTGGTAACCGATCATAGAGGACGGCCGGTAGCACGGCGCGACCAAATCTTGGGAATCTCCGTCCGGGAACTGCAGAATCCCAGAAATACCGTCAAATACACGGGCCGTCTCATCATCTGACCTTGTAATCGTACAGCGGATGGTGGTGTTCTGACCTGAAAATGTTCTTAATGACCCCACAATATACCGCCTTGGCTCGGTTAACAACTCCGCACTGCTTCGAGTGTAATGTCCAGCAAACCGCGAATTGGCGAGGCGCGCCTATTCAATCCGCAGAAAGGTCGCCCGAACGGGCCGATCATGGGCATCGGTTCTGCTCAAGATAGCGCCGCGGCTGTCAGCCTGTGCCGGTAGGAAAAAGTCTTCTCCAGTTTCCGGAGCACCAACGGCAAAGCCAAATCTGCAACCGGGCTCAACGGTAGCTGAAACTCCACATGGTCGCGCAAAATGCACGCCCCCTCTCCATCCGGTTCAAAAGTATGCGTGTGCAGCCAAAAGCGCATCGGCCCGCTGTGCTGACGATCTTTGAATTGCCGGCCCTCTATGTAGCCTTCGTGCACCGCCACCCAACGAACAGAAAATGGGAAGTAGCCGATACGCAGTACCACCCTGGCGCCGTCATGGATGCCGCCCGTATGCTCCACCACGCGCACCGGTTCGCCGGGAGGAATCAGCTTCTGTAACGCGCCGGGCTCTTCATGCCATGCGAACACGCGCTCTGCCGAAGCCGCAATCCTGACTTGCATTTCGAAGACGTGTCTCATTGCCGAAAACGTTGCCGCAGGGCTTCCGCCCGCTCCTGAATCGCTCGCTTCTTTGGCGCGGAAATGCGCGTCAGGTTCTTCACTTGCATAATCATCCGCGGATTTCCTATCAGCATTTTTTCATGCCGCATCAGGAAGTCCCAATAAAGCGTCGTGAACGGGCACGCGATCTCACCCACGCTCTCGGCCGGATTGTAGCGGCAACCCGTGCAATAGTTGCTCATCCTCTGAATGTATTTACCCGAAGCCACGTAGGGCTTCGATCCCATCACGCCGCCATCGCCATACTGCGACATGCCGAGAGTGTTCGGCAGTTCCACCCATTCCACCGCATCGGCGTAAATTGCCAGATACCACCCGTGAACCTCCCGCGGCGCCACGCCCAGCAGAAGACAAAACAAACCGTTCACCATCAGTCTTTGAATGTGGTGCGCATACCCGTAACGCAAGGTCTGGCCCAGTGCGTCGTGCAGGCAGGCCATATCGGTTTCGCCGGTCCAGTAGAACCAGGGCAGTTTCTCCGTGGCGCCCAGGTAATTGCGCTCCAAATATCCCGGCATCAGCAGCCAGTACACGCCACGCACATACTCGCGCCATCCCAAAATTTGCCGGATGAACCCTTCCGCGGAGTGAAGCTTGACGTGACCATCGTGGTACGCCTGCTCCGCCGCCCGGATCACTTCGCGCGGATCGATCAGCTTCAAATTCATCGCGGACGATAACCGGGAATGGAACAGCCAAGGCTGACCGGTCCACATCGCGTCCTGGTAGTCGCCGAAGTGGGGCAAAGCTTCGCGAATGAATACCGCGAGCGCCTCCCGCGCGTCTGCTGGCGTCACAGGAAAATCGAACCTTGAAAGCTCGCCCGGATGGTCCGGGAACTCGCGCTCGACCATCTCGATCACTTCCCGGCTCACCGCGTCCGGCGGAAACATTTTTAACCAGTCGAACTCAGTGGGCCCACTCTTTCCGAAGCTCTTGCGATTCTCGGGATCATAATTCCATTTGCCGCCCAGAGGCTTGCCGCCTTCCATTAAGAAGGCGTACTTCTTGCGCATCGCCCGGTAGAAGAACTCCATCCGAAGCTGCTTCGTCTCCCGGGCATAAGCCGCGAACTCCGCCGTGGCCGCCAGAAAATGCCGGTCCGTCCGGATTTCAAGCGGCGCCCCCACCTCAATTGCAGCCGCCTTCAAATCTTCCCGCACGCGCCATTCCCCGGGCTCAGTGACGATCAGCGATTTCGGCCTTAGCCTACGGACCGCCGCCGCCAGTTCAGCCTTGAAGGACTGCAGGTTCCCCGGGTCTTCCAGATTCCGGTAATGCACTTCAATCCCGCGATCTTCAAGCGAATTTCGGAAATGGCGCATGGCCGCAAGAAAGACCGCGATCCGCGCCTTGTGGCTCCAGGCGTGCGTCGATTCTTCCCGTACTTCGGCCATCCACACCACATCCCGTTTCGCATCGAAGCCGTCGAATGCGGACGAGTCCTGATTCAGTTGGTCACCCAGCACCACTACCAGATTGCGCAACATGCGCTTTTTAGATGCTCGTGAAGTATAGGAAGCCGTAAACAACTGGCAGGCTGAAAAGCGAACTATCCACGCGGTCCAGCAGCCCGCCGTGTCCGGGAAGCAAGCTGCCGCTATCCTTCACGCCCGCTCCGCGCTTAATGGCGGATTCGGCCAGATCGCCAAACTGCCCCACGACATTCGCTGTTGCCGAAATCACGATCGCCAGCCAGACCGGCACCGCCGGGAGGAAGTGCGGCAGGAACCACGCTCCAAAAATTACCGATACCAGAACTGAGCCGGCCGCACCTTCCCACGTCTTGCCTGGACTCACCAGAGCGGCCAGCTTGTGCCTCCCGAATTGGCGGCCTAGGTAGTAGGCGCCGGTATCGCCCAGCCAATTCACGCCCAGCGCGAACGCCAGCCAGTACGGGCTGATCGCCCGTATCAGAAACGCGGTGTTCCACGTCCCATAAATGTAAAGTAGCCCCATGGATTGCGCGGCGGTTACCGGCAACACATGGGCCAGCGTTTCAAAACGTAGTGCTAGCGCCAGCGTTAGCAGCGGAAACATCGCCAATGGAAGGAACCACTGGTCGGGCCGCAGAAACAGCATCGCCGTGCCAATCGTGACGCCAAGCCAGCGCTCCTTCACCCCAACTTCCGCAATGCCGCCGAACTCGTAATAACAGATCGCCGCCACGCCGGCCACCAGCCCGAAAAATAGATTATATGGTCCGGCAAGAACAATCCATAGAACGGCGGGAGCCAGGACAAGAGCGGTTAAGAGACGCTGCATTAAGACGGAACTGCAATCTCCTCGGACAGTTCTTCCGTCAACGGCGATGCAGGAATTGCGCTCAGGCCGCCAAACCGGCGTTCGCGCCTCCCGTATTCCCACACCGCGCGCAGCAACTCCGTCCGCGAGAAGTCCGGCCACAGCGTTTCCGTGACGTATAGCTCCGCGTACGCAATCTGCCACAAAAGGAAATTGCTGATTCGCATTTCCCCCGAAGTGCGGATCAGAAGGTCGGGATCGGGCAGCGCCGCGGCATACAGATTTCGCGAGATCAGGTCTTCATCCACGCGCAAAGATCCGAGCCGCCCTTCATTCCGCGCCCCTTGCAAAATCGCATTCACGGCATCTACCAGCTCCGCTCGGCCGCTATAGTTGATCGCCAGATTTAAACGCATTCCTGTGTTACGGCACGTCCGCGCGACCACCGAATCGAGCTCATCCTGTACTTTGAGCGGCAGAAACTCCAGCCGTCCGATTGCCTGAAGTTGAATGTTGTTATTCTGCAAGGTCTCGTATTCTCTTCTCAGGAAAAGCCGAAGCAGCCGCCACAACATATCCACCTCCGAGCGGGGCCGCTTCCAGTTTTCGACAGAGAACGCGTATAAGGTAAGCGCCCCCACACCCAATCGAGCGCAGGTTTCCGCTGTGTCCCGAACCGCGTGAACACCAGCGCGATGTCCGGCGATCCGCGGCAAATTGCGGCGTTTCGCCCACCGCCCATTCCCGTCCATAATGATGGCAATATGCACGGGTACCCGCGCCGGGTCGATGGATTCAGCCAACGCGAAATCGCGATCCCCGGGCCCGAGCGAATCCAGAAGAGCTTTCATGAACGCAGACCATATGGTACCAACTCGCGCTCTCCGGGCGTGCTCTGCCATACTGTCGGGTTGCCGGTCTTATTCCATCCGCAGCGCTTGAACACCGCAGCATTTTATCTCTCATTCGCCTCCGCCG
The DNA here is from genome assembly GCA_030947245.1 of Acidobacteriota bacterium. Taxonomy (GTDB): domain Bacteria; phylum Acidobacteriota; class Terriglobia; order Bryobacterales; family Bryobacteraceae; genus JALYXI01. The sequence continues at coordinate 1,501 of JALYXI010000010.1, read as the reverse complement.
CCACCATCTTAGTTTCCATTGCGTACTCACAAATCCTGCTCGGCCTTGCGCTCGCGCTGCTGCTGATCTCGGGTGCTAAACTCCGGCTGCCGCGCATCTGGCTGCCGTTATTCCTCTTTCTTCTAGGCACGGTTCTCTCTCTGGTGTTCTCGGCCGAACCGGCGAATGGGCTTCCGCAGCTTCGTAAAATTTTCGTATTCTCCATTCTTCTAGTGGTGTTTTCAACCTTCCGTGACGTCCGTAACGCGCGCCGGCTCGTGCTGGTTTGGGGTGTTCTGGGTGCTTTCGTCGCAGCACGCGGCTTAGTCCAATTCGTCGAAAAAGTCCAGAAGGCCGCGGCGGAAGGGAAGGACTTCTACACCGTCTATACGCCGGACCGGATTACCGGCTTCATGAGCCATTGGATGACTTTCGCGGGCCAGGAAATGATGGTGCTGCTCCTGCTGATCGCATTCCTCTTCTTCGCGCCGCGTACCCGGAAGCTCGGTTCCTGGGTTTGGGTGCTGTGCACGCTGCTGGTTGGGGTTGCCGAGCTTCTGAGCGAAACCAGATCCGTGTGGCTTGCACTCGCGGTCGCGGGATTATGGCTGCTCTGGTGTTGGCGGCGATGGATGGCGGCGGTCGTTCCTGTGGTTGTGGTAGCTGCCGCTCTGCTGACCACCGGCTCCGTACATGACCGCTTCACGTCGTTCTATCACCCAAAAAATGTCGATTCAAACGAGTTCCGTACGGTCACGTTCCGCACCGGCGTTGAAATGATCAAGGCGCATCCGTTGCTCGGCCTTGGTCCTGAAGGCACGAAGTATCATTTCCTGGACTACGTCCCGAAGGATATCCCCCGGCCGCTGCCCTCCGGCTGGTACGGGCACCTACACAACTTTTATCTGCAATATGCCGCCGAGCGCGGCATCCCCACGCTTCTGATGATGCTATGGATGCTGCTCATGATCCTTTACGATTTCTTCCGCAGCCTCCGCCTCCTGCCCTCAGGCCGTAGTAATGAACGATTCCTTTTGCAAGGCGCGATTGCGTGCGTGATAGGAATCATGGTCGAAGGGCTGTTCGAAAACAACTTGGGCGATAGCGAAGTCCTGACAGTCTTTCTTGTGACTGTTGCGTGCGCCTACCTGGCCGTCCAGGAGACCAGTCACGGATCAGCTAAGGCAGTGTGACCCGCCACCCTGGCCACCCAGTTCAGACTGTTCCGGCCAGCACCGATTGCAGAAGCTCTTCCAGCAGCGGTAACTGGCGCTCCGGACTGCACAGTGTTGCCGCGCGCGCAGGCCCCGCGGCTCCCAACCGCGCGCGAAGGTCTGAATCCTGGAGGAGTTTGCGCAATGCGCCGGCAAGTTCTTCGGCATTGCCCGGTTCAGTCAAAATGCCGCAGCTCGCGTCCACGATCTCCGGCGCGGCGCCTAGGCGGGTCGTCACCACGGGAACTTGCGCGGCCATCGCTTCGATGAATACGATCCCGAAAGGCTCCGGCCCCGTGTTGGGTTGG
>JALYXI010000008.1 GCA_030947245.1 Acidobacteriota bacterium | reverse complement strand
CGGTAATTCCGAGAGAAGCGCGGTGACGGGTGCCGAATTTACCCGAAAGAGAGGGGTTTGTGCTGAGAGGAAGGAAGCAGGCAGCCGCGGTGATTCGGTCTTTGCGGATGATGACCGCGCCATCGTGCAGCGCGGAGCCGGGATGAAAAACGGAAAGCAGCAGATCGCGCGAGATTTCCGAATCCAGGCGAATGCCACTTTCAATAAATGTCCGCAGGCCGATATCGCGTTCGAGGATGATCAGAGCGCCAACGCGATCCCGGGCCATAACGCTCATCGCAAGAAGGATCTCGGCTGTAGACTGAGGCCTGCGGTACGCGCCGCCAAAAACGTTCCTGCGGCCGAGACGCGCAAGCGTGCGGCGGATTTCAGACTGGAAAAGGATGATTACCGCGATGGGGAAGTATGGAATGAGATATGCCAGAAGCGAGCGAAGAGCCTCCAGGCCCGCAAAGACGGCAGCTCCATAAATGAGCGCAAGCATGCCGATACCGCCAAGGATGTGGGCCGCGCGGGTGCCACGAGCGATGAGCAGCAACTCGTAAATAAGAAACGCCACAGCCAGGATATCGACCATGCCGGTGAAAGTGAGGCGAGGCACGGCAAACGGAGGCGGCTGCAACATGGATGTGACTTAATAGCTTACCGTGACCCGAATCGCTGACCGGTTACGCAGGCGCGAACGCATCCGGATCCTGGGGACCGTGAGTGCATTGAAAATCCTTTTCGATCAGGATTCCTAGGGAGCCGTGTTGCGCTTCCATCGCTACTTGATTGGTGGTAGCCCAGCGGTCGGCCTGCTCTTCCGGGACGTGGACGATCAGGGTGGTTCCAGTAAGGTCGGCGGTCAGGTTGGAAGCGGGAGAACGGGTGAGCATGTAATGCAATGCGCCGGAGAGAAAGGTGACCTTTTCTTCGATGTGACCGGTTTCGCTGAATTGCGCCACCTCACCGCGGGTGAGGCGCAACCGGATCGAATTATTCCGCATTCTCAGTTTCATAAGTAATCCGCCATTCTCCCGAATAGACATTGAACCGGCTATTCCGGACGAAGCCGATCAATGTAAGATCAAATTCGCGCGCGAGTTCGACGGCAAGGCTGGAAGGCGCGCCCACGGCGGCCAGGAGGGGAATCCCGGCCGTGAGCGCCTTTTGGACCAATTCGAAGCTGACGCGCCCGCTTACCAGAAGCAAGCGGTTGTCCAAAGGAATGCGGCCTTCCAGCAGTTCCCGGCCAATGAGCTTGTCTAGGGCATTGTGGCGGCCGACATCTTCGTTCAAAGCCAGGAGATTGCCGGCCGAATCGAAAAGGGCTGACGCATGCAGACCGCCGGTAACGTTGAAGCCGGATTGAGCGTGGCGCAGGGAATCGGGCAGCGCGTGAATCAGCCGGGCGGGAAAGTGGAACGTACTCCGCGGAAGCGGTTGCAAGCCGCGGACCGTAAGCGCATCGAGCGATGATCTTCCGCAAACCCCGCAACTGGATGTGGTGTAGAAATGACGGGCCAGGCGATCCGCATCGAAAGCGACAGAGGGGGCAAGATCCACGCGAACGATGTTGGAACCGGGCTTGGCGCTTTCCGCCATGGCTGCCAGGTCGGCGGGTGTCCGGATGATTCCTTCGCTCAGCAAAAAGCCGGCGGCGAGTTCCAGATCGTGACCGGGGGTGCGCATGGTGATGGATAGGCTGCGGGTCGACCAGCACTCCGGCGTTTGAAAGCCGAGGCGGATTTCAAGTGGTTCTTCGACCGCAACTTGATCGGAAACCGCTTTGCCGGCCAATGCGCCGTGAACCGGCGTAAGGGTTACCGGCATACCATGGGAAGAAGGCGACATGGCGTTTATTTCAGTGGAAGAGGCCATTCAGGAAACGCGCGAGGGGCGCATGCTGGTGGTGGTAGACGATGAAGATCGCGAAAACGAAGGCGATCTGACCATTGCGGCCGAAAAAGTCACACCTGAAGTGATCAACTTTATGGCCACTTATGGCCGAGGGCTGATCTGCCTGGCGCTGACGGCCGCGCGATGCGAGCATCTCCGGCTGCCGCTGATGACCTCGAATAACACATCGAACTTCGGGACGGCGTTTACAGAATCGATCGATGCGATGAAAGGCGTGTCCACGGGCATCTCGGCCGCGGACCGTGCGCTGACGATTCTGGCGGCGGTCGATCCGGCGACACGCGCCAGCGACTTGGCGCGCCCGGGACACGTCTTTCCATTGCGGGCGCGCGAGGGCGGGGTCTTGGTTCGGGCCGGGCAAACGGAAGCGGCAGTGGATTTGGCGCGCCTCGCCGGTCTTGCGCCGGCTGGCGTGATCTGCGAAATCATGAATGAGAATGGCACCATGGCACGGGTGCCGCAGTTGCTTGAGTTCTGTGACCGGCACCGGATGAAGATGGTTTCCGTGGCGAATCTGATCCGCTACCGGCTGCAGCATGAGCGCTATATTCACCGGCGCGGCGAGGGCCTGCTGCGTACCGAATTCGGCGAGTTCCGCATGATTTCCTATTCAAGCGATGTAGACTCGGAAACCCATTTCGCGCTTGTGAAAGGCGAGGTCGCGGGAAGCGAAGGGGTGCTGGTCCGCATGCACTCGCACTGCACGTTCGGAGACGTATTCGGATCGCGGCAGTGCGATTGCCAGGATTTGATCCGAGGCTCATTGAGAGCCATTGCGGAAGAAGGACGGGGCGTGTTGGTGTATCTTCACCATTCCGGGCCGGGCATGCGGATTCAAAACGTGCCGGGAGCGCAGGACCGCCTGCTGGCCCATGACCGGGATCAGAACCAGAATGCGGGACCGGCAGCGCAGCGGCAACTACAGCATGAAAGCGGGATCGGCGCGCAGATTCTTTCGGATCTGGGCCTGCACACCATCCGCCTCCTGACCAATCATCCCCGCAAGGTGGTAGCTTTGGCCGGCTTCGGAATCCGGATTACCGGCCAAGTGCGGGTGACCGGAATGGCGACGGTGAAGGAAGCCGTGAAATAATTGGAACACACAGTGTCCGGACTTCGTTAAGCAGACAAGAGGAGCTATATGCGACACATTGCTTTTGCGGCCGCCTTTCTGGGAGCGTCATCGTTCCTTTCGGCGGCGGATCCAGCACTTCTGAACTTGATTATGCCGGACGCGCAGGTTGTGGCGGGCGTGAATATCGCAAAAGCGAAAACGTCTCCGTTCGGCCAGTTCGTTCTTCGGTCCCTTCCGGCGAACCCGGACTTCGACAAGTTTGTCAAGGCTAGCGGTTTCGATCCGCGCACTGATTTGGATGAGGTCGTTATGGCAAGTTCGGGCGGACATCAACACGGGCTGGTGATTGTCCGCGGGACATTTAATGCGGCAAAAA